>NZ_JCASIE010000005.1:0-257038 GCF_059685865.1 Telluria sp. ZB4P36 | reverse complement strand
CTGATGCCGTGCTCGCGGCACAGCTCTGGTACTGGGCTGCCGGCTTCGGCCTGCTTGAGGATGGCGATGATCTGGCTGTCGGTAAAGCGGGACGTCTTCATGTAGAGCTTTCTGTGTCTTAAGTAGAAAATTCTACTTCTGATCGCGCTCTTTTTGTGGGGGGGGGGATTACCCCATTCAGGCATCAATCGCCGGCCTTCACTACCATCAATAAATTGCGTTTGCTCAAGTTCCACTTATGCCTGCCCTTGAATAATCAAGGTTTTCTTGGCCTCAAGTGGAAGAGTTCTCAACCGCAGATGGTTACTATCGTAGATACCGCGTTTCGCGCCCCTGGAGTAGAACTTGTGCCTCAAGCCAGCGTCCCCGCTACCGCATACGCTGGTTACAAGGCTCTCCGCGACAGAGTTAAGCGGGACGTTCTGGGAGCACTCGAGCCAGCCATACGGGCGAGCACAGTAGTGACCTTGGATGGCCTCCCCTATCCGGTCAGGTTCCGGAATCAAGGCGCACTGGACAAATGGCAATGCCTGTTCAATGCGCATGAGTGGGGCCAGTGGATGTGGGATGAGTGGGCCAAGCCACGGGCCACCTGCCTCGACTGCATCAACGAGCTGTGTTGGCAAGTCGACCAGCACCTTGAACGACATTCGCGTTACGGGCGACCACCTGGCTGGGCTGACGCTACGTTTGCCACCGTAGTCAGGTGGGCCGCCAATATACACTTCGAACGGCAACGCGGCGCTGTGATCGAGACGATCCCAGCGCTCGACACGCTTCTGATGCATTCGGACATTGACGACACAATGCCGATGCGCTTGTTCTCGCCACCATTCGGTGCGCAGTACCTGCAACTGAATCGCGCCACGGCAGAAAATTTCAGAACAGCCAAGGATCGCGCCGATGGACGCTGGATCGACGGCATCTTCTGTTATGTGAGTAGGCCAAGCCCGTCCGACGATCGCAACGACTTCATCACGGTGATTGAGCTGGTGATCATCTACGGCTCGAACGACAACGGCATCAGCGGGCATCTGCTTCGTGGCCCCTTGATCGCGCCGGACCAGCCCGTCACCGAGTGGGTCAATGGGATCTTGACGCCGCACCGTGGACAGCGCACGCCGCAAGACGAAGTGCTGATGAAGCTGATCAACAATATCGTGAAAGTGTTCCTGTACCTCGGCCTGAAGGACGCGCGCAAAACGATAAATACTGATTACAGCGCCGCACTCAAGCGCTTGGCCGGAACAGGACCAAAGAAGCAGGCGAAACTGCAGCGTCGTCTGGATTCTCTCTATGACCGCATTACGATCGGTCCTGTCAGCGTCCCGCCGATATTGCCAGCGCCAGGCACTGCCGGCACCAAGGCGCCGCACTTGCGGCGCGGCCATTTCCGCAAACAGCCATGTGGCCCGGCCCGCAGTTCTCGCAAGCTGATCTTCGTTGCACCGATCCTGATCCATGCCGACCGGTTGGGTGACCATGCCCCGCCACCGAAAGCGTACGAACTCACAACAGGCCGGGCCCGACCATGACCTGTGGCGGGAACCACGTCATAGCAGCGTACTCAACCTGATTGGAATGGACAGATGGCAGATAACGACATAGCGAACGCGCTCGGCCTCGCTCAGTACAAGCTCGCGACGCGCAACCGCACGCTTCGCCTGATTCTGGAAGGCGCGGACGGAGCCGATGACGAATCGCTACTTCCTCAACGGATAATTGGCAGTGAAGCGGTCTGCGGTGGCTTGGAGTTCCAGATCCTTTGCGTATCCGAAAGCGCAACACTGCCGCTCAAGAACTTCATCGGCGTGCCTTGCGAGCTGCAGGTCGTCACCGACCGTGGGCAACTGCGGCGCATTTGCGGCATCGTGACGGAAGCTGCGTCGGGCCAAAGCGATGGTGGCCTCGCGACCTACCAACTGACCATGCGTGACGCGCTGTCGGTACTGGAAAGCCGGCTTAACACCCGGGTTTTCCGGGACAAGAACGAACTGGACATTATCCAGATACTTGTCAGTGAATGGCAAAAAAGTATGCCGGTCCTGGCGGGTACTTTTGACCTGCACATTGATCCGAGCCTCGACAGCCGTCAACACCCCCAACGCCAGCTCATCATGCAGCACAATGAGTCAGACGCCGGCTTCATCCGGCGGCTGATGCAGCGGCGGGGCATCGCCTGGTTCTTCCGTTCGGGCCTGACGAACGCAAGAAATTCCGCCGGTAGCGAGCAAACATCCAGTATTGGCCACACCCTGGTCCTGTTCGACGATTCCAGCAGGCTCGGCCAGAACGCGGCCGGTAGTGTGCGTTTTCATCGGGACGCGGCCACCGAACAGCGCGACGCCATCACTGGCTGGAGCGCAGTACGCAGGCTCCAGCCGGGCACCGGCTCGTTGCACAGCTGGGATTACCTCCAGCCGCGCAACACGATGTTTATGACGGCCAAAGCGGCATCGCAAGCAGACCAGGGAGAGCGTGGCAACCAGTTAGCCGCCGGACTGGATCACTATCAGGCCGGCGCCCCACACCTTGGTGACAGCCCGCGCGACCTCATGGAATTGGGCTATACGCGGATGGCGCACCATGAATACGCAAGCAAACGGTTCAGGGGCGAAGGCGGAGTGCGCGACCTGGCCGTTGGCGAGTGGTTCAGCTTGGAAGGCCATCCGGAAATCGACACCCACCCCAGCAGCGAGCGCGAGTTCGTCGTCACGTCACAGCACATCACCGCCGAGAACAATCTGCCGGTAGAGATCGGTGCACGTGTAGAGCGGCTGTTCGAACGCAGTGGTTGGCCCCGAGACGCAGCAACGCTCACCGCAGCGTGCGACGGTGAACCGCTACGCTTCAAGACCTGTTTTGAGTGCGTCCGGCGGCACGTCCGTATTGTCCCGCCACGACCTGTCACGCTACCTCCCCAACTGCAGAGTGCGATCGTGGTTGGCCCCGAAAACGAAGTGGTCTGGTGCGATCATCTCGGCCGCGTCAAAGTCCGGTTTCTCGCTACACGGCCGGAGGACCATGCACACGCGGCCGGCGCCGGAAGTTCGGATTCGGATCGCGACTCGGCCTGGGTACGGGTAGCTTCCAATTGGGCTGGCGACGGACCGGGCAACAGTGGTCAGTGTGGCGCGCGCCTGTTGCCGCCCGTCGGCACGGAGGTACTGATCGCCTTCGCCGGCGGCGACCCGGATAAGCCGATCATCATGGGCCAGGTGTACAACGGCGCAGCCCCGCCCCCGGCATTTGTACGGGAAGATGGGCTCCCAGATACCCGCTACCAATCCGGTTTGCGTAGCCGGGAAGTGCGCGGCCAGCGCGGCAACCAGCTCAGGCTGGACGACACCACCGGTCAGATCAGCGCGCAGTTGGCGAGCGACCACGGTGTGAGTGAACTGAACCTGGGATACCTCACGGAACCGCGGCGGCAGGATGGCGCCCGCCCCCGCGGCGAAGGCGCGGAGTTGCGTACAGACGAAGCAATCGCGTTGCGGGCTGCGCGCGGGATCCTGATCAGCGCCTGGAAGCTGCTCGGCGGCGCCGGCACCAAAGGCCCGCAGTTGGCACGCGACGACTACCTGAACCTTCTGCGCGAGTGCGGCGAGCTGTGCACTTCCCTCGGTAGCTACGCCGCGGAACACAAGGGCCTGGAGTTCGACACCAAGGAGCAGGAAGCCCTGCTTGCACGGTTCAAGCAGTGGGAGGAAGGCAGCAACACCGCGCCGGAAAGCCCCGAGCCAAGGGAACCGGTAATCGCGATGACCTCACCCGCCGGGATTGGTTTCGCGAGTTCCAGAGCCATCGTGAGCTACTCGGCCAGCAACATTGACACGGCCGCACAACAACATCTGCAGCTCACCGCAGGTCAACGCTTCGCAGTCAATGCCGGCAACGGCGTCTCGTTTTTTGCCCGCAGTGGCGGGCTCAATGCGATCGCACACACCGGCACGCTGCTGCTGCAGAGCCAGCACGACGACATCGCTGTCAACTCGGCGAAGGACATCCAGGTAACTGCCAATGAAGGCGCGATTACCGTCGCAGCCAAAAGCATCCTGTTTGTGACGGCAGACGGCTCATTTCTCAAACTGGGTGAAGGATCGCCAGTCCTGGGGAGCAAGCAAGCGCTGAAGTTCCATGCGCCGGATTTTATCTGGGAGGGCCCCGAGACCATGAACGCCGAGCTCCCCGTATTCAAGAAGGACGGAACCGATCTTGCCTTTGAACCGCGCCTCTACCCCCATCTCGACGGCGGCGTACCCGCAGCCGGACTGGTTTACAAGATCGAGTCGCCTGCCGGAAGCAGCGAGGGTGAAACGGACGCTGCGGGCAAAACCACGATTTTAGAGCACGAACAGATGCACGCTGCGCGTATTCATTTCGAGGAGAAAGGGCAGTCATGAGCAAAGCAAAGAGCTCTGGGCTTTACAAAAAACTGCCTTTCGGCAGAGGCACCGGGGAAGGCGTAACCCTGCCGAAGAAAGGGAACAAAAGGATTGTCGGGGTAAGACACAACCTGCCCGGCTCGATCATCATCGTACATGGCGTGAATGACATAGGAGTGAGTTACGACGCTGTCGAATCGGGCCTGTGCGAAGGCCTGGCCGAACGCCTGTGCGGTGATTTGACACCAGCTACTTACCGGATGCCCCAAACCACAGACCGAAACAAGCTGGAGGAAGATCCGGACGCCGTTTTCTACAAGCGCAAGATCACCGACGAAACCCATAGCCCGGTCATTCCGTTCTACTGGGGCTTCCGGGAAGAAGCGGCGCATGTGCGCCACTGGAAGACGACACCGCATGGCCAGGCAACCGACCGTTACGGAAATCGGCTCGACAGGGATTTCTCAAAGGAAGGGGGACCGTTTGCCAACGCAACGTCCTCGCTTCCGGAAATGTGGAACCGGGGCAAAGGCAACGCCATGGGGGCCATTGACATGGCAGCGCGTGATGCAACCCACCCCCTCCTGAAAAACCCGGGCCGGCTCTACATGATCCTGGCAGCCCGCCGGCTCGCCGCACTCATTTCGATGATCCGCGACTACGACGAAAACGAAACGGTCTCGATCGTCGCGCATAGCCAAGGTTGCCTTCTCAGCCTACTTGCCCAAGCGTTCCTACTCGACCCGAACATGCAGAAGGAGCAGCCGGGGGGGCGCCCGGCCGACACACTGATCCTGTGCAATCCCCCGTACAGCCTGATCGACGAACTGCCGACGACCGCAGCCCTGGCCGACGGTTATGCGGGCGGAGATGCGCTGATGACGGCAGGGAACAAGAACCGCTACCAATACATCAGCGGTGGACAAACCTTGCACGCCCGTTTGACCACGCTGGCGAACATTGTCAAAGGGGTCCACGCCAAGAAGCACCAAACCCCTGCGCTGGCGGAACTGACCGATACAAAAAAGCATGTCGGCGCAGTCGGCCCCAAATGGACGGCCGCGAAAGACCGCGACAATCGAGGCAAGGTCTACCTGTACTTTTCGCCGGAAGACATGACGGTGGCATTCGCTGGCGTCGCGGGGATAGGCTGGCAAGGCGTACCAGAACTCTTGCGCGGCCACAGACTCGAGGCTCGTCAGGTGAGTGCGCGTGCATCGTTTAAGGATTTCGCACCACAGCACGCCAAAACGGCAGCAGCGCCGACGCAGACAACACGCAAACCGCTTTCGGAGCTGGGCAGTGGCTTCTTTCAGCGCGTTTTTACTCTAAAGCGCCGCCCGAACTTCCGAAACGGCCAGTTTGCCATGGTCGGGCAACCGCCTCACGACTTCGCACTACGGGTTCCCGATGAAGACGATCACGCACACACAGCCGCCAGCGACTCGCTTACAAGCAATCATTTCTTGCGGGAGCGCTTACCCGCTCTAGACGACGCACCCAGCGACGCTTCTCCCGAAGAGCGGGCGCGATTCGGGCTGCGCCGTATCACCGGCGAGGCACTGCCGAAGCCGATTATTGCCAGTATGGGCGATGGCGCCTTCCCCGATGCGCAGAAGCGCTACGGCGCCAGCGAGAACGTCGACCAGATCGACGCTGCGGTTTCCGTTACTAGCGATTACGGTATTAACGAAAGCTACTGGGAGTGCATCGCGGACCCGGGCGGTATCGCGGCGACCCTGCGCGGCTATCAACCGGTTCCGAGCCCGCGTCCCACCCTGCACAAGGGCAAGGTGGCGAAATGCAGCGAGTATCGTGCGGCATTAACGGAGGCGCTCAACCGCGACAAGAAAAACGAGGACAAGTGCCAGGTGAAGAATGTGTATGCCTGCCTGGAGTTCGACCGTCTCCTTAATCCGCCCAAGCTGTTGATCGAACGGACCGAGACGCCGAACGAGGCACGCCTGCGCTGGCAGAAGACTGCTGTATCGCGCTCGTTCCACAGCGCGATTTACGGTGGGCGCAAGAACCACAGCCATGTGACCGCCTACGACGTGGCAATCGGCGGCGGGAAGGCGCCAACCGATCCGCAGTTCTACAGATACCTGTGCGCGGTGGCGGACTGGCGGTTGAAGGAACCACGCCAGGGCGAAGAAATTCGCCCTGGCATTCTCACTTGGAAAAAATTCCAGACGTTGTATGCGGCGTACTGGGCAGACGAACGCCCATGGCGCAAGGCACTGATCGAAGGCACGAAAGAGTATTACTCCACCGGCAAACTGCCTGCCGACCTGCCACTTCCGCCAGAGGGACTTCCACCCGCCCTCGTCGTTGAATCGATGTCGGGACAAGTGGGGAAAACCGAACGGGTGACTTCATGAACCGATTGCTACCAGCATTGCTCTTCATGATATCTGGAAACGTTTTCGCAGCAAGCAACCAAACGGAGGTTACGATGAGTAAACTATGGTGGCCCCTGGCGGTCCTGCTCGGAATTGGACTGCTCCTCGGAGGGCGCTGGGTGCTGGCGGCGCGCGAAGCCGATGCGCGCCAGGCACAGGCCGAGGGGGCAGCGTCCAAAGCGCGCGAGCAGCTTGCAGTGGCCAGCACTGAGCAAGGACGGCGCGAGTACGTACTCGAGATAATCGGTTTGGGGGTAACTCTCGACAAGTACCGGCAGGGCAAGCTGTGGGAGGCGCTCCAGTCCGGCAATCCGTACGCCTCGCTGCGCGAGCATGATCCGAAGAAGTACCCCTGGGCAGACACTGACAAGCTCGGCATGAGCGGTGGCCGGCTTCTCGATGCTTTGCTCAATGGCGCCGGCTATTCGGTGAGCTACTGGGGTACTCCAGTCTTCAATGCGAATCCACCTGACTTTGGCGAAATTCCAGATAGCCCATTATCGCCAATTATGGGATTGGCTGCAGGCGCAGAGGGAGAGGGCATGTCGGACAGTCTGTTCGTCGCCGGTCCGCGCCGCTTCGCAGAGCGGCCTGACCGCATCCTCGAGGACGTGTTCGACTTCTTCGATGCCAACCCGGATCTGCCATATATCGTGCTGAACTCCACTGATGGGATGTCCACTCGGGAACGCTCGCAACCTCGTGGAGCGTCGCCGCTCGTCAAGGACGGTTACTACGTTCCCGAAATGCCCGACTCGGCAGCGCTGTTCATCCTGGCCCGTCGCGAACGAGTCGACTCGATCCGGCCGTTTGCTTTCGACGACATTGACGACTACGACGTCCCCATGGACGTGCTCAATCGCGATGGCGTCGCGCGGCGGCTCTACCTCGGCCATCTCGAGCTACAGAAGTCAGTGCCGATTTCATATAAGAGCTCCGTCGGCCGCCCCCCAACCATCGCCGAATGGCTGGATTTCGCCGCAAAATTCAGCGTGCGTCCCGACATCCGCGGCACCGGCGCGGTCAGCTTCCTCGACCGTGAGCTGAACGCCAGGCACCGGCCGCCTCTGGATTGGAAGCCAACCCCATGGTTCCCGGTCCCCTGGAGCAAAACACAACTTGAGCAATTCGACAAGATGGCCACGCTCGGCTACATCCACCGCCCCGTCTTCGTAAAAACCACCGACGAACACGGCAAGCCGCTGGCCCGGCGCGACGCGCGCCAGAAAGCGCTCCTCGAAGGTTTGCAGGAAGCCCTACGCACCTTGCCCGAGGCTGAACGGCCCAAGGCACCAGCCCGCGTGATCGCCGCAACCAACAGCCAGACCGAACAACTGGTCGCTCTTGAGGGCATGCTGCACCAGTACGCTGCGCAGGGCGGCCCCGAGATCGACAGCGGCAAGCTCGACCAATTCATCAATATCGACCGGCGCCTCGGCAACACCGGCACCGCCACCTTGTTCATGGAGATGGCGATCGGCGTCATGGGGAGTTATCGCGCCGGCGGCCCAAGCCTGGCGGTCAACCTGCGCGACCCGCACGAGGCCACTTTCATCTTCATCAGCCCGCCCTCAGAGGAAAAGCGCAAGGCCCAACAGTCACGTGGTGATGTGTTCCGGCCGATCAAATCGATGGCGGTCGATCCAGCAAACTATGCCGTGCCGGAGACCCGGTAGAAATATGCACCTTTGGATTTCCGTTCGCATTAAAAAACCAAGGCATTCCTTCCATGAAAAACGTCATCAAGCTAGGCGACGCCACGTCGCATGGCGGCAAGGTGATCAGCGCCAGCGCCACCCACTTCACGGTGCAAGGAATTGCTGTGGCCTGCGTGGGGGACACATGCAGTTGTCCCATCCCTGGCCATGCGGGCTGTACGATTACAACCGGCTCTCCGCATCACAAGGTCAGCGGGAAGAGCATCGCCTTTGATGGCGACAGTCTCAGCTGTGGGGCAACGCTTATCTCAAGCTTCAAGCACTTCAGTACCAGTAGGTAGGGCCAGTCAGGATCGTCCGTACTCGCGAGCTAAGATCGTGTCGATAACCCACCTATCTCCAGAGGGAAACAGTAAAATTGTTCTCTTGTCGAAAGAGACAGCGGATTTGGAACGCCAGCTTATTCTTCTTGGAGATTTATGAATCCACCTGATGCACCACGCTTTACACCTGGGAATTTCACTCCGACCGACGAGCAGACTGCGATCCAGGTCTCAAAAGATAGAGTTGTCGTCATCAGGGCCAACGCCGGGGCCGCCAAAACCACAACGTTAGCGCTTCGTATCGGCGAAGCGATTGCTCGCGGGCTTGGGCCCGAACACATACTGGCGCTGACGTTCACGTCGGAAGCACGCGATGTGCTAAAGCGTCGTCTGCTCGAAATCGGCATTCCCGCCTCCACTGCGGCGCAATTACGTGTGGCCACGTTCGAACAGTACGCAATCGAATCCCTGGAGCAGCTTGAGCAAGGCAAGGTCACGCAAATCGAGCATATCAAGGGGCTCAAACCCTATGTCGATGAAGCGTTACAGAATGTCAGCGACACGTACAGTGGCAAAGTGGAGTACCTAGTATCGGACACCTCGACGTCGGCCTTGAGCCAATTCTTCCATGCGCAGCTTGAACTGAAGGCGACATTGCGCCTGCAGGCCGATCTTGAAGACCTCAGCGAAGATGAGATCAGCGATGCGCTTGGGGTAAGCTATTCCACTGCCTTGACCATCAGGGAATACGAACAAATTCGTTTAAGGGGCCACGCTGATGTGCTGTTTCGTGGACCGTTCGATGCGACCTATGACCTGGCCTGTATGCTCGATCGCGACCCCGCGATGCGATCAGAGTTGCCACGCGCGCGTATCATATTGTGCGACGAACTGCACGACCTGAACGAAGCATCATTCCACCTGCTCCTGCACCTGATCGAGTCAAATTACACTTATTTCATCGGTGCCGGCGACGTCGACCAGGTCATCCACTCCAAGTTGGGTGCCAGAGAAGAATTCATGTACAGCCGCTTCAATTCGGCGTTCCGGTCCGCAGTATCGTATCCCCTGACGCACAGTTTCCGGCATGGTCCTTTCTTGGCTTACGCAGCGGGCGCATTCAAGAACAAGCCGGCTGACTCTCTCCTGCCGCTGCACACTGAAATCGATGAGCTGCACTATGACGCGACGGGTTTGAGCTGTTCCAAACAAGTCGTCGCAAGCGTCAAGCGTTGGACCGAATCCGGAAGAGGCGCCGAAGAATGCACGATCCTGGTCCGGGAACCACATCAGGCAATTGACATCGAAAATGCTCTGATGCAGGCAAATATCCCATACAGGACGCTGGAAATGCCGCGCTACCTCGATCGCGAAGAAATCATGTTCTTGCGCGGCATGATATCCATTGCGCTGAACAATTTCGAGGATACCGATAAGACCAAGCGGGGTCCCATTTTCGACGCCGTAGCAACCTTTGCCGAAGTGAGTTTTGCAAGCGGCGAATATGCTCAACTTCGCCAGGCGGTGATCGACGAACCGGTTGCCTTGGCGTGGCTGTTTTCGGGCCGCGTCGATCAGCGAGGTTCAATCGATGTTCGTGAGCGGGTCAGGAGCGTGGCTGACGAGATGCAGCGCGCCGCGCGCAGCCAGGAGCCGGATCTCGTCCTCGGGACATTACGCCAGCAACTGAGCAGCCTGTTGGAGTTCGTACAGCCAGAAACCGCGCACGACACCGATACTGCACTGGGGCGGATTGCAACCGAAGTCGCGCAGACCGTGACGACGATGGTCGCTCATCTGGAACGCAGCGTGATGCTCATTGACGCGCAGGACCTACTAAACATAATGCGCAATTACCTGCTGACCTTGCTTGCGACGGTCAACCAGCTTGTTGCTCGCGACGTCAAACAGCGAATGGCAGGAATGATTGCCTACATGCGTGAACTTGCGCCAGACGCACCCGCCAATGAAGTACTGCAACATATTTGTAAGCTGATGGATATCGAAGCGCTCGCTAAACGCTTATACGTGCATCCGCACGAGGCCCATGTCGTCAGCAAATCGATCGCTGGATTCATCAAAGCTGCACAAGACATGCGTATGAACCTGCGGCAGTTTGCAGAGTGGATTGCGGCCGCCGACCGCTACGGATCGGGTAAGCGCGGTGCGCGTTGTGTTCAGCTCGATTGCGTTCGCAATGCAAAGGGAAAAGAGTTTGACCATGTGATCTTGCCATTCCTTGAACAGGGTGAATTCCCTTTTATCAGAGCGGATCGCGGTGAGGAAGAAAACCTGTTCTACGTCGCAATCACACGTGCCATCTCGGCCCTAACGCTGATCAGTCCAGCCGACGCCAACCTGCGCAGCCCGTTTGTTGCGCGCTTGGAGCTCGGACGCAACAAGGTACG
This sequence comes from Telluria sp. ZB4P36, assembly GCF_059685865.1. Lineage (NCBI taxonomy): Bacteria > Pseudomonadati > Pseudomonadota > Betaproteobacteria > Burkholderiales > Oxalobacteraceae > Telluria > Telluria sp. ZB4P36. Next base: position 245,862 of record NZ_JCASIE010000005.1, on the reverse strand, counting down.
GGCAGAGTCGGCATTAACGCGTAATGCCCAGCGCAACAGCCCGGCGATGCGTACTGAGTTCCGGGCGAACGGCGATGACTGGGCAAGGGCGAAAGCACTGGGCGCGCACTGGGACAGAACCAGGAAAGTGTTCTATCTGGTTCCTGGACAGTCGGCTGAACCATTTGCTGAGTGGCTGAATACTAAGTGGAGATGACGAACGTCGAAGATCGCGCCGACGAGAAGCCGAGGCCTACAGAATACGTATTCAGCTCCCCCTCTCAGAGCAGATTCGTTTGCCTGCAATGGCGACGATTTAGCATCGCCAACTTGGCTGCTATTTACCGTTTTTACCATTTTTGCATTTCGAAAAATTAGTTTTATCTGGCCGGTTTTCATCGAGCGCAAGCAGTGGATTCGATCCGTGCTCTGTTAATTTCACCTGAACCGTGCCATCGGGATAAAAGTGTGTTTCAATATAGTTGATATTATCTTTGGGAGCAGATTGCACGCTAACATACGCTTCTTTGTAATAAAATATTATTGTCTCGGCCGTGGCGCCTGTTCTCGGATTTCTCTCCAATTGCAAGCACCCATCTACTTGCCACCGAACTCTAACTTGGATTGCCTCTGAATTCTTCTTTCGCATCCTGACGCAGCAAGTAACACCGCTCCCTCCGCTCGTAGATGAACTTAAATTGACGTGCCCGCCACTAGCACTGTTGACGCTACACTCTGATATATGGCGGTTTGTATAGTTATATCCAACTAGACCCAGCAGAACGTATTCGTCGCTATTTTTATCTGGAGTAAATTCCTCGGCATGGCGAGCTTGGCAGGAGGACGCCAATAATAAGGCGGCCGGGCACAGAAATCGAAGCGAAATCCTATAGTTTCTCGGAAGATTCGATGAAACGTTCATGATTGGCGTTCGGCAATCGCAAATCAATCGTTGGAAACAAAACTTCAGACATGTTCAAGTCGCCCTGCTTCAATTTTGTTAGAAGACGCTGCCCTAGAGGGCTTTCGATGAATTCATCACCTTTCATTTGTCGGACCGCAATGTAAATTGCAAACTTCATGATAGAGTTCAACCCAACTTCTTTTGCCAATTTTATTCTCCGTGCGGCGATTTCATAATGACTGTGAGGCGGAATTTTTGCCAACACGTTAGCTAGATTTGAACGAAGCAAATCCAGTACTTGGTCAACCTCAGACGCATCTAGAAGCTCCGACTCTTGATTTTGACTAAGTATCAATGGTGCCGAAAAATCGTCTTGGGTGCTGAAGTCGGAAGTTATAAGTACCAATTTTCCTGCCCGATCAACATATTGTCAGGCCTCGGCGGGACTAAAAAACTTAATCGACTGCTCGGCACTCAGGACGTTCGTTAAGCTCTCAAATATTCTTGGATCAAAGAAACGTAGCATTGCTTCCATATCTCCAGAAAGCATAACATTCATACGCACCTTCAATCTTTCGATCAAAGGCGCAATTTACAGAGGTGAGCACAACATGAGGACAGTGGAAGTATAAGTACCGTTTTTCGATATCCAGTCACATAGAAGCCTAGGCATTTTCAAGCGACCATGACTTCCGGCCATAATGACAACCGGCGCTGCAGCAATTGCGTTGGCTTCCCGTGCTTGGTCAAACAGACTTCCCCACTGCAGTGAGCTCTTTGATAATTCCAAATGCACTCCCGACAATCCGCCGCCGTCAAGTAAGAAATATATATTGGATGTTGAATGTGCAGAAAGAAACTCATCTGCAGCAGCACGAAAATCAATATAAGCACTCATGCGGACCTCAAAAGGAATCCCGCATTGTGCCCTTTTATTAAGCACTCGACGCAAATGCTCGTAGGTAGAGTAGGAATCGGGTATGAGGTGAACTCTATGTTGTCCCGAGCCTGTATAGAAAGCTGATCACCCAAGGCAAAAATGCTGATCACATCTTTTGCTGCAATTAGCTCAACGCCGGGTCCTTCATCGCCGGTTTGGATTGCGCTACCAAGCACGCCGATAGCCTGTCGAGTGTTTGCCCATAACTGCCTGCCGATGACGACTTGAGTGTCCTGCCCGCTTACAGGAGTAACTGTCTCGCCATTCGACAATTGCAGGCTTTTACCAGCATTCATCGCGTAGCCATTGTGCGCTGAGATCTCGATAATCTGGTCACATGGGTATGGAATCTTGCTGTCGCTGGGAGCGGTATCCTTAGTACGGGCGTGGGTCATTGCGCCTTCGACGCTACATTTGTCCACCATGCTCGACACTGCGGTGAGCATTGCACTCAATGGGGCTGCATTATTGTCGAGCACACTTCCATTTGACTTGATCGTCCCGGTAAGTGTTGCAAGGTCTACCGTTCGATGGGTCGTCGCTGCAGAGCTAAATGTTATTATCATCTTTCCGAGCTGCTTCATTAGTGCAACTCCAGCAGCGTTATCGCCAGCGGCATCTCGAACTGACGTGTTGTGTGCGGTCCTGTAACTTGATACGAACAATCCCGCCCCAGCCCGCACGACGCCGTACGCATCCGTACGAAGCTCTGCACCAGTTCCTCGAAAACTACCTCTATAGTTATCGGCCGCGTGAATCAAATGACCTAAATTTATTTCGCTTCCAACCTGCGTGCTTTTGAACTGCACCCGACTTTGGCCATCTATGTCATCGAACAACAGCTGAGAATATCCATAGCCCCCGAATTCCTTGCTGCGAATTCCCCACTGAGATGTTGGATTCCGGTGTCCTGCGCTATCAGCCGACGCACCGTGCCACACTGGACTATTCCCGCCACTGAGGTTTGCCTGCCCCGATACCGCGTGGTCATGCGCAGCTTCAAAACAGGAAAGGTCAGCCCCCCTATCGCGACGCCCGCCAGGCGTTGCAACGACTCCCCCTTCACCCTGCCCGTTATAGAGCGCGCCAACGACAATCGGCCGATCGATATCGTTCTCGAGGAACTGCACCAACACCTCCTGCCCAATGCGCGGCAAGAACTGCTGCCCCATCCCTCCACCCGCCGAACGCTGTGCAACGCGCACCCAGCACGTCGCGTCCCACTGTCCTGCCAATGAAACCGGATGCGTATCCGCCCCAGCCTGTCGCAATACAGCTCATCCGCGCCACTCGGCTGGTCGTTGCCATCCGCCCCCACGACGATGGCACTCTGCGCCCCGAACGCGACCGGCTTCGGATATGCGCGTCCTTCGAAAGCCGTCAACTTCGGACGCCAAACGATCTCTGTCGCCACCGCGCTGAAACAGTTGGCATACCCAGTCTCCCGCGCCCGCGCAACCGCCAGACCCAGCTCCTCAGGCATATCCGCGCGAGCAAGTTCCTCCAGCAACTCTGGAATCGGCCCAAACAATTCGGCCAGCGCATGCTGCGCCTGCGGCGGCATGTTGTTGACACCGATACTCAGGACCGCAGCACGGTAAAGGAAGCCGACTCACGCAACTGCTGCTGCAGCGCGCCGGTGACCTGCACCCGCGTCCCCGCCCGCAGCGTCCGCACGGTCGAGCGCCCACGCCACAACTGTCCTTGCGCTTCCCGCTCCTGCATGCGCAGGTCCGCATAATGCTGCGCCTGCTGCCAATCGGCATAGGCATACTGCCCCGGCACCTCATACTCCTCCAGCGCCGGCAGCTTGCCGTAGGTGGTGTGCGACGGCGAACTGCCCCCGACGGCCTGTTTGGCCTTGTAATCGACACTGAGCACCGTCGTCAGCGAAGCGTGCAGCCGCCGTTGCGCCGACAGCGCCTGGATACTGTCCGACTCCTCCACCGAACGGGCGCCATGGAAGCGGATGCCGCCGAGCGCTTCACGGCCGGCATCTTCCGACACGGCGCACAGCTGGCTGCTATCCGCAAACAACACCAGTCCCGGCCCCTCATCGGTCAGCTCGAGCCGCCAGCTCAGGCCCTCCTCGGCAAGCAAGCGGCGCACGAAATCGAGGTCGGATTCGCGGTACTGGCAGCAGTAGCTGCGCGGCGAGACGTCCGCCAGGAAGGGCCCGACATCATCGCTCCAGCGCCAGCGCGCCAGTGGCTGATACGCTTCGAACACCGCATCGACGATCTCGACCACGCTCTTGTCCTGCCAAACCCGGCTATTGCGCACCTGCTCCAGCCGCCATAGCCAGGACGAGATCCGGACACGGTAGCGTGCCAGCCCGCCATCGCTGCCGAGCATCGCGGCTTCGCAGATCTCGCCGGCGAAGCGCTCACGCGCACCGTCCGCCAGGCAGATTTCCAGCACCGCCAGCTTGCCCAGCAGCGTCTCCAGCGCCACGAAGGCGTCAGTCGACAAGGCAATCACGTCACGCGTGCCGACCTCCTGCAGGGCTTCGTCGGCAAGAAATGCTTCGACCAGCAGGCCGGCCTCCTCACCTTCGCCAATCATGAGTTCATACAGCCGGCTTGCACTGCTGAACTCAGCCAGGGCGGCAAAGATCTGATCCGTCAGCGTCGTGCTCATGACCGTATTGATTCCTCGTGGGCTCGCAGCGAAGGCACTACGATATAAGCAGTCCGAGCGTCAATTCTTGCGCCGTGTCATCAGTTAGAGACCCGGGCTGAACCGAACGCGCCCCTTATCCGAATATTGTTAAAATATTTACAACTCCTTCACCTGGCGCCTGTCGTGAAATACATCCAGAACATCTTCCTGGTCGGGTACATGTTGATCGTCGCCCTGTTCTTCGTGTGCGGCCTGGGCCTGATCGTTCTTGCCGCCGTGGAAACCTGGAGCGCGCTCAATCCCGGTGCTGGGCTCAAGGTAAGGCAGCGTTTCGAACTCATCCTGGAATGTGTGGGCCTGCTGACGATCGCGGTCGCCTCGCTGGAACTGGGCCAGACCGTGCTGGAAGAAGAAGTGCAGCGCTCGGTCAACATCAGTTCCCCTACCCGCGTGCGCCGCTTCCTGTCGCGCTTCCTGATCGTGGTGGTGGTATCGCTGTCGATCGAATGCCTGATCGGCGTCTTCCAGTTCATGCATGGCCGACCGGAATTTTTGGTCCATGCCGCTTCTGTCGGCCTGGCCGCGGCCGCGATCCTCGCCACCTGGGGCCTGTTCGTGCGCATGAATGTCGATGCCGAGAAGCTCGAACCGCATTCGATGCACGAGGTCCAGGCCGAGGACAAGGAAATCGCAACCTGAGCGGTACACAAGCAAAAACAGCAGTTCGCAGGCGTTATCGGCCGAACAGTCCCCGGGTCAGCGCATCGACCACACCTTTGGTCACGGCTTCCGTCATTGCCCCTTTGACGGGAGCGGGGGCCGTTTTCTCTTCCGATGGCCGGTCCTGTTCCACCATGACGGCATGCATTGCCGCACCCATGCCCGGCGCCAGCGACGCGACCGACTTCAGACGGACCTTGAGGTTCCATTGCGGTTCCCAAGTGATCTTCGGATCCTTCGGCCGCGGCGGATACGCCATATTCAGCTCATCGCCATAGGCGATGACACTCGACATGGACATGGCGCTGACCGCCTCTTTCGGTGCCATGCACTCGGTCGCCCCGGCTGGCAGCAGCACCTTTTCCTTTTGCCACTTGCTGATGGAGCCGTTCGGCTGGTAGTTCACCAGGCCCATTCCCATGTCCGGCAACTCGCTCGAGGTCCAGTACACCATTTCCATGTCCCCAGCGTCACCCTTGCCTAGATCACGCATGCCCATCGCCTGCACGAACCATCCGCTGGCCTGCTGCATCGGCTTCCACTTGAACAGCACACCCTGACCTTCATCGTTGCGGCTTGCCTCGACGGCCGGCATCAGGTCGTGCTGCGCGTCGATGTTGAACTTGAAGCCGTCCACTACGCCATCGCCAGCAAAGGCGTGCTCCCCCACCAGCGACGCACCATCCGGCAAGCGGCGGGTATCGCTCTTGTTGGGCCAGGCCGGGCGGCCAGGCGCCGGCTGCGGCACGCGAGAAGTAGCGCTGCGATTCTGGAAGAATTTGCCGAATTGCGCTGGATCCAGCTTGGCGAGATCGATGACCAGCGGCTGTCCTTTGCGCACCTCCGTCCCGCAGCCCCAATACAAATACATTTTCCCTTTCGGCATCTCGAACTTTGGCGGTTCCGGGTCCATGTCTTCCGGGCTGGGCAGGTCTGCCGGCCCCTGCCCCGGTGCCAGCAGGTTCAGCACCGGCCCCAGCTTCGAGCCGGCCGGCACGCTTTGCGTCGCCGTCGTCAGCTTGCTGTTGTTGCGAGTCAGGAGTGTGACATCCATCCAGCGGCCCGGGCTCTGGGCCTGGGTCATGCCGAAGGTGTTGTTCAAGCCGCCGTTCGCATCGGGCATCGACATGCCGCCGGAAAAAGTCGCCAGATCGATATACGCCTGGCTGACGGGTGGCTTGACCTTCTGCACCGGCTGCGCAGCGAGCACGGAAGGGAGGACAAACATGCCCGAGATGGCAAGTGCTAGGTGTCTTGGCGAGAACATGGAAGCTTTCTATGATGTGGTATGGGTATCCGGAAGCGGCTAGTTTGCTGGCAGGTCCGTGTCCAGCCCATCCCCCCGGGAGGGGGAAGTTGGCGCATTGGGCGCATGATTGCCTCTAGCGCCAACAAAATTGGCACGAAGCACTTGGATATTCGCGCAAACGTCGCTATAATCTTGGCTTCTTCGGGTCGTTAGCTCAGCTGGTAGAGCAGCGGACTTTTAATCCGTTGGTCGCAGGTTCGAATCCCGCACGGCCTACCAAAGATTCAGCAAGGAAGGCGTCATGAGAAATCGTGACGCCTTTTTTGTTTTTTGCACGTCATCGTGCTGTCATCCCCGCCTCCTATGCTGTCGGTTCTTCAACTAGGAAAACCGACAATGCCGTTTCTCGACCACGCCGCTCTACCGACCACCCTGCGCGTCCTGGGCGCCGCCATGCTTGCCGCCGGCATCCTCGCCGGTTGCGGCAGCAGCGACGACGATGAAGACCTGACGCCAAAGACGCTGACGATGGAAAAGATCGGCAGCTACAACGGTGGCAAGGCCGGCGCGGCGGAAATCACCGCCTTCGACGCCGCCAGCAAGCGCCTGTTCGTGGTCAACGGCGCCAACGGCACAGTCGACGTGCTCGACCTCGCCACGCCCTCCGCGCCGAAACTGGCCGGCACCATCAGCGTGGCCGGCCTCGGCAGTGGTGTGAACAGCGTCGCCATCCATGACGGCCTGGTCGCGCTGGCCATCGAATCCTCACCCAAAACCAATCCCGGCACGGTCGCCTTCTACAATGCGGCCGACCTGAAACTGGTCAACAGCGTGAAAGTCGGCGCCCTGCCCGACATGCTCACCTTCACCCCGGACGGCCGCACCCTGCTGGTCGCCAACGAAGGCGAGCCGAACAGTTATGGCCAGGCGGATTCCGCCGATCCGGAAGGCGCGGTCAGCGTGATCACCGTCAACCGCGGCGGCACGCCGACGGTCGCCACCGCCGACTTCCGCGCCTTCAACGGCCAGGAAGCCGCGCTGCGCTCCCAAGGCATCCGCCTCTACGGCCCGGGCGCCAGCGCCGCCCAGGACCTGGAGCCGGAATACATCGCTACCAGCGAAGACGGCCGCACCGCCTACGTGACGCTGCAGGAGAACAATGCGGTCGCCATCGTCGACATTGCCACCGCCAAGGTCACGGCGCTCAAGCCGCTCGGCACCAAGAACCACAATGTGGCCGGCATGGGCATGGACGCTTCCGACGAAGACGGCGGCACCAATACCAACAGCGGCAGCCCGGCGGTCAGGATTGCCCCGCAGCCGGTGAAGGGCATGTACCTGCCGGACGCGATCGCCCGCTTCACGGTGGACGGCACGGCTTACCTGATCACCGCCAACGAAGGCGATGCGCGCGCCGACTGGCCGGGCTTCAACGAAGAGACGCGAGTACGTGCTCACTGCAGCGGCGGCCTCGACCCGGCCGTGTTCGGCAATGCCGCCAGCCTGGTCTTCGACTCGAACCTCGGCCGCCTGCGCATTACCACCGCGCCGAACGGCGGCAGCACCGGCAAGAACGCGGCCGGCCAGTGCACCGAGCTGTACACCTTCGGCGCCCGTTCGTTCTCGATCTGGGACACCAACCTGAACCGCGTCTACGACTCGGGCGACGAGTTCGAGCAGAAGACCGTATCGCTGCCGAATGCCCGCTTCAACGCCAGCAACGACAACAACGAGCTTGATGGCCGCAGCGCGTCCAAGGGTCCGGAGCCGGAAGGCGTGGTGGTCGGCCGCTTCGGCAGCAAGACCTATGCCTTCATCGGCCTCGAGCGTGTCGGCGGCGTGATGGTCTACGACGTCAGCAAGCCTGCGGCGGCGAGCTTCGTCACCTACCTCAATACCCGTACCAACGACACCGGCGACCTGGGTCCGGAAGGCCTGGCCTTCATCCCGGCGGACAAGTCGCCGAACAACAAACCGCTGCTGGTGGTCGGCAATGAGGTGAGCGGCACTACCGCCATCCTCCAGATCAATCTGAGCTACTAAGTCCGAAAAAGGAAATGCCAGCCACGACGGTTGGCATTTCCTCCCGCGCCGCCGATAATCGGCCCCATGCCCTACTCCATCGCCGCTCCCGTCCACTTCGAACTCATCATCAAGAAGAGCCGTTTCCTCGCTTGCGTCCAGCCGATGCCCGACCGGGCCGGCGCCCAGCAGGTCGTCGCCGGCCTGCGCGCCGAACATTCCGGTGCCGCCCACGTGTGCTGGGCGTTGCTGGCCGGTGGCCAGTCGGCGGCGGTCGATGACGGCGAGCCGAGCGGCACCGCGGGGCGCCCGATGCTCGACGTGCTGCGCCACCAGGACCTGGAGGGCGTGCTGGCCACCGTGGTCCGCTACTTCGGCGGGGTCAAGCTGGGTGCGGGCGGGCTGGTGCGCGCCTATACCGACAGCGTGGCACAGGCCCTGCTGCAGGCGCAGAAGGTGCCGATCATTAAACTGCAACAGCTGCGTTGTAGCGCGCCCTATGCGCTCGAAGGCCTGGTACGCCGCGAGCTCGACGGCGCCGGCGCCAAGCTGACTGAGGTTTCCCACGGCGACGACGTGCTGTTCGACTTCAGCCTCCCCGCGCAGGATGCCGGCGCGCTGCGCACCCGCCTCGACAACGCGGGGCACGGACGGATTGCCTGGCCGAAGGCCGAGGGCTAAGCGTATTTCATATCGGCCCGCTATACCTGTCATCACGACACGAAAGCGGACTGGACGCGCGCAAGCCGCTATAGTGGCCGGTCCTCCCTGCCACGTCTGCGCACCTTGATCAAGAAAAGCCTCGTTCCCCTCGCCCTTGGCGGCTTCGGCATCGGCATGACCGAATTCGTCATCATGGGCATCCTGCCCGAGGTCGCCGGCGGCCTGCACGTCAGCATCCCGCAGGCCGGCTACCTCATTACCGCCTACGCCCTCGGCGTCGTGGTCGGCGCGCCGACCCTGGTCAGCCTGATGGCGCACCGCCCGCCGCGCAGCGTACTGATGTGGTTCATGGCGATGTTCACGCTGTTCAATGCGATGTCGGCCTTCGCGCCGAACTTCGAGGTGATGATGCTGTCGCGCTTCATGGCCGGCCTGCCGCACGGCGCCTTCTTCGGCGTCGGCGCCGTCGTTGCCAGCCGCCTGGCCGACGAGGGCAAGGTGGCCGCCGCACTGGCGACCATGTTCACCGGCCTGACCCTGGCCAATGTGGTGGGCGTGCCGGCCGGCACCTGGCTCGGCCACAACATGAGCTGGCGCGCAGTGTTCCTGGTGGTGGCGGCGATCGGCCTGCTGACCGTGCTGGCCCTGCGCCAGCTGGTACCGCACATCGAGGCGAAGACGCGCACCAGCCTGATGCAGGACCTGCGCATCTTCCGCAGCCCCGCCCTGTGGCTGGCGCTGGCCATCACCTCGATCGGCACCGGCGGCTTCTTCGCCTTCTTCAGCTATATCGCGCCCTTGCTGACCGAGGTCACGCAGTTCCGGCCGGCGAGCATCCCGATGGTGATGACCGTGGTCGGCGTCGGCATGACGGTCGGCGTGCTGCTGGGCGGCAGGCTGGCGGACCGGGTACCGCCGCTGCAGGCGATCCTGCTGCTGCTGGCCAGCATGACCACCCTGCTGCTGTGCAATGGCCTGTTCGCCGGGTCGCAGCCGGCCATGCTGCTGCTGGCCTTCGCCACCGGCGCCAATGCGCTGGCCCTGGGGCCGCCAATCCAGATGCTGCTGATCGAGCATTCGCGCGAGGCGGAAATGCTGGGCTCCTCGCTGGGCCAGTCGGGCTTCAATATCGGCAACGCCCTGGGAGCCTTCCTGGGCGGCATCCCGCTCACCCTCGGCTATTCGTATGCTTCGCCGCAGTGGGTCGCGGCCGGGCTCGCGCTGGCGGGTGTCGTGCTGGCTGCGACGATGCTGGCGCAGGGCCGGGTTCAGGCACGCGCCGTCGCCTGAGGCCCGAGGGCTGCCAGCAGCTCCTCCGACCACAGTACGGTGGCAAATTCGCCATGCAGGCTGGCCAGGGCCGCGTCGTGCATCTGCTCGGCCGTGTAATGGCGGCCGTCCGGACCGGTACCCTCGAAGGTCGCGCCAGCATCATCGGGTGGGATTAAACGAGGGTAGGGTCGCCGAGCGCCTGGACGGTCTCGGCAGCCTCGTTGCGCAAGACCTGCAGCGTGGCCGCGTCGAGCGGACCGGGCTCGGTGTCGTCCGGGCGTTCCGCCGCGCCGCCCAGGGGCGAATCGACCAGGGCGTAGCGGTTCGCCAGCAGCAGGGTGTCGAGCAGGGTGTGCGGTTCCGGGTTCAGGACGCCGTCGCGCAGGGTGCCGATGGCTTGCGCCACGTCCGCCGGGATCGCCAGCTTGCGCATGATTTCCAGGCTGGCCACGTCCTCGACCAGCACGCCCCAGTTCTCGGTATCGTCTTCCAGCAGGCCGGGAAATTCGTCGGCGCGCGACAGCAGGTAGAAGCCGCCGACCTCGTGCACGATGCCGGCGAACAGGGCGGTGTCGGGATCGACCTTGGTGACGTGGCGCGCCAGCGCCTGCGCCAGGGCCGCCACCTGGGCGCTGTGGTTCCACAGCTGCTCGGCCTTGGCGCGCAGCAGCGGATCGGCGATACGGTGGCCAAACTGGCGCACCATCAGGGCCGCGACCAGGCCGCGCAGGCGGCGGTAGCCGATGCGCAGCACGGCAGCGCGCACATTGTTCACCTGCACGCCGTTGGCGGCCCCGTACGCGGCGGTGTTCGCCAGCGCCACGGTGCGCGCGGCCAGTTGCGGTTCGGACAGCACCAGGCGGATTGCCTCGTCCACATGGCAATCCGGCTCATCCAGCGCCAGCTGCAGGCGCAGCACGGCGTTCACGCTGGTGGGGAAGCTGATGTCCCCGCGCGCGGCCTGGGCGGCAATGTATCCGAAGGCTTCGAGTTTGTTCACACGGGAATTATACCCCCGCCCCCGCGCCTGCCCGACAGTAAAAAGCCCGCAGGGCAAGCCTGCGGGCTTCGGTGACAGCAAGAAAGCAGGCGCTTACTTCACCTTGATCGTGCTCTTCACGCGGGTGACGCCCTCGACGCTCTTGGCGACTTTCTCGGCGCGCTGGGCCTCGGCCTTCGAATCGACGAAGCCGCTCAGCATGACGACGCCCTTCTCGGTCTCGACCTTGACCGCCAGCGCGCTGGTATCCGGTTCGGCGGCCAGGCCGGCCTTGACCTTGGCGGTGATCGCGGTATCCGACAGGTTGGACGCGGTGCGCGAGCCGGCGCGCTCGGTGGCCCTTTCGGTCTTGTCGCCGACGTTCTCGACGCTGCGCTCGGTGCGGGCTGCGGCGCCGCCGGTCACTTCGCGGGTCTTGTCGGCCACGTTACGGCCGGCTTCCTTGGTCTTGTCGACAACGCCCGCGACCGCATTGCGGGTTTTCTCGCCGGCGCGCTCGAGGGCGGTATCCGGCTGGTCCTTGTTCTCGACCAGGCAGGCGGTCTTGTTGCCCCGTTCGTCACACTTCTCGACGGCCGCCGCTTTCACCGGATCCTTGGTGTCGGTCGAGGCGATCAGGCCGGCGCTGCCGGCGGCGCCGGCGGTGGCGGCCGTGCTGCCGGTACCGCCCACGGTAGTACGGGTGTCGCGGGCATCGGCGGCATCGCGGGTGCCGCCGAGCTTGGCCAGCGCGGCGGTGCGCACCGACTTGGCATTGTTCATGCAGCTGTCCTTGGCGTTGCCGTTCATGGCATCGCATTTCTCTTCAGCCAGCTCGTACTCGGCTTCGGCCAGCTTGCGGCGCGCCGCATCGCGGTTGGCCGTATTGTTCTTGTCGTGCTTCTGCACGGCAGCCAGTTCGGCGCGTGCGCGGGCGACGTCGGCCTGTTCCTCACAGACGTCTTCTTCCTTGAGGGCATCGCATTTCTGCTTGGCGGCCTTGTGGTCGGCCGCGATCTTGTCCATGGCCTGGCGATAAGCCGGGCTGTCGTTCTGGGCAAATGCGGGAGCGGCGGCAATGGTGGCGCCGGCGGCGCTTGCCAGCAGGGCGGCGAGGAGTCGGTTCATGATGGTGTCCCTTGTGTTGGTTGTTGTGATGACATCATCATTAGACGCTCCACACCCGACAGCATCTGTGCGACAACGAACACTGAACGTGTTCCTTGTCGTTCTGGCGGCGTCCGCCGTTGCTGAAACGCCGCCGCCGGGCTCATTCCGCTGCCAGCAAGCCTTCGCGCCAGAGTTCGTCGACATCGTCGAAGGGCGCCGCAGCCGCGCCGAAGGCAGCGCCGTCGCCCGCCAGGCGCACCCAGACGCGCGTGTCGTGGCCGCTGCGCGGCACCGCGACCTTGTCGCGCACGCCGGCCAGCCAGCGGTAGACCCGCGCGTAATCGTCCGGCTTGCTGCGCCGGGTCCAGGCCAGGGCTGCCAGGTCGGCGAAGCCTTCCTCGCGGCGCGTCTCGCGCATGGCTTTCGATGCCGCCAGCAGCGAGGCATCCGCGGCACGCTCTTCATTCACTTCCACGAAACCGGCCGGCAGCGCATGCCAGGCGCCCTGCGCATAGCGCCAGCAGTGCGCGATCTCGTGGGCGGCCATGGCTTCGATCAGCGCACCCTGCTCTGCTTCAGGAATGCCGGCCAGCACGGTTTCGGCATCGGGGTTGTTACGCAGGGACATGACCAGCTTGCAGCGGCCCTTGTCGAAGCCCATCGCCAGCGGCACGTCGCCCGGGCGCGGCCGGGGCTGGACGGTGATGTCGAGCGGAAGCTTGAGTTGCTGGGAATAGGCCAGGACCGGTCCGGCGGCGCTGAGCCAGCGCTTTTCCAGCGCGGTCAGTTCGGCGGCGTGAAGTGCCGGTGCCAACACGAGCGTGGCGAACAGCAGGGGCTTGAACATGGCGATTTCCCTCAAGGACAATAAGATGCCTATCGGCAATTCTAGCCCGGGATCAAGCCCATCTTGAGGGAAAATATTTCGCCGTTTTGAGAACGGCAAGCTTGTCAGTTTTGCCTGTCCGACGCAGATTCGGCGGCAGGCAGCACCGGCGCCAGCATGGCGGCGAGGCGTTGCGCTTCGGCTTCCATGGCGGCCGCGGCGGTCGACGCCTGCAGCAGGGCCGTGGTGCGGCGCGAGCTTTCGGTCTGTCCCTGCGCCGGGCCTTCGTCGAGGCCGATCGAGGCCGTCACCGCGGTCACCCGGGCCACCGCGTTCGCGATGGCCTGCAGGGCGCCGGCATCTTCCATGTGCGCCACCGGACTGCCGACCAGGTCGCGGATGTCCTTCACCACGGCGGTCGAGCGCAGCGCCAGCGCCTGCAGTTCCTGGACGACGGCGGTCTGGCCTTCGTCGTGCTCACCGGTGCGCAACGCCTGCACGGCGGCATCCAGCGCCAGGATGTTGGCGCGGAAGGCCAGGCCATCGATCGCGCCGACGATATCGTCGACGCGCTTGGGTGCGGCGCTCTCTTCAATAGGGGCCGCCGGGCTGGCGTCGGACGCTGCCGCGGCGGGCGGACGCGGCAGCCCGCGCACGACGTACCAGGTAGCGCACACGGCCGCAGCCACCGCAGCGGCGCACAGCAGCACGATCCACTGGGCGAAACCGGAAGACAGGCCGCGTGCCGCCGCCATGTCGTCGGTCGCCAGTTTCTGTTCGAGTTCGATGAAGCGCGTGAGGCTGGCAAGCCAGTCTTCGAACGCCGGCCCCGCCTGCTGCGACAGCAGGATGGCCGCTTCCTGCGCCTGCCCTTCGGCGTGCAGGGCGATCACGCGCTCGACCAGCGGACGGGTGCGTCTTTCCTGTTCCTTGATGGCGGCCAGCGCTTCACGTTCCGCGGGCAGGATGCCCGGCAGTTCCTGGAACAGCGCATCCAGCGGCGAAGCCGCGCGCGCATAGGCGTCGGCCAGGGTCTTGAGACGGCCGATGGGCGCGGCGGCGGCGGCGGGATCAGGAGCGAGTGCGACGTCGCGCACCGCGATTGCACGGTCGCGTACGCTACTGCGCAGTTCGAAGGCGTAGCGCTGCTTGATGCCGCCGACCTCGTCGATGCGGTACAGCAGCTGCTCGATCTGCCCCGCACGCGCGGCCGCCAGCACGGCCAGCGCGATCATCAGGAGGATCACGGCGCCGTAGCCGATGGCCAGCCGGGCGCCAGTGGAAAGGGGCTTCGTCGTCATGTTTTTGTCGTTGGTAGCGGGAGGCGCCCATGGCGCAAATTCTTTCCCCTAAGCAATGCAGCGACTATAACATGGCCCTGTATGGATTGACGAAGCCTTCAGTTTAAGTTAAGTAAATCTGGCGGCAAGTGTTGCGTCGATGCCAATCGCGCCGCCAGTCCCCGCTTATTTCGTCAGCGATGCCGCCGTCACGAAGCTCGGGCGGATGTCGTTCGGCACGGTCGGCTTGAGGCGGTCGAGCGCCTTCTGCACTTCCGGACGGATCACCACGTACTTGGTCATCATCGCCTTGGCACGCGCGTAGTCGCCGGTGGCTTCGATGCTCAGGAACTCGCGGTCGAGATCGATGACGGCCTGCTTGATCTTCTTGAAGTTCACCGAAAAGGTCCCGTCGCTGTTGGCGACGAAGCCGCCCTTGTCGAGCAGGTAGTTGACCTGGATCGCCATGCCGCGTGCGTGCGAGGAGGTCAGGCCGAAGTGCAGGGTGCGGAAGCTGGACGCCAGGAAGGTGTTGTACAGCTTGCGCTCGGCAAGCGCGCCCTGCCCTAGCGTGTCCTTCAGCATGCCCTTTTCCATCATGTAGCCCAGCGCCCACAGGCCGGTGATGTCGGCCTTGGCTTCCTCGATGGTGGAATAGGTGTCCTTCAGGTCCTGGCGCGGGGTCGATTCCTTGCCGTCCTGCTTGGTATGGTGCGGGCCCAGGCCGTGCATGATCTCGTGCGCGAGGATGTGGGTGAAGAAGGAGTCGAAGTCGAGGTCCTTCTGGTCGGCCGGGCGCAGCACCAGCTTCGAGATCGGCTTCAGGGTCGATTCGAACTTCGCTTCCTGCACGTTCTTGAGCATCACGCGCTTGGAGCCACGCTCGCGGATCACGCGTTCGTCGTTCGGCAGGTTGTAGGCGGCGGTCTGCACGCCCATGTTGCCGTCGCCGGCGCCATAGACTTCGTTCACCACCACCATCGGGGCGATCGCGCCGACCTTCGGGTTGCGGTACTGCTTGTCGAGCGGCAGGTTGTCTTCCAGTTCCTGCAGGTGCTGGCCGAAGAAGGCCAGCTTCTGGGTTTCCTTCTGGTCGCGGATGCTGACGTAGGCTTCGAAGGCGGCCTTGTAGCCGAACAGCTCGTCGTTATAGGTTTCGTACGGGCCGATCGTGACGTCCACCGGCGAATCCAGGTCCATCCAGGCGAAGTCCGAGGCCAGGTAATCATTGGAGAGGAAGGCGTCGGCGCGCAGGCTCAGGAATTTCTTGAGCGAGGCGTTGTCGGTGAGTGCGGCGGCTTCGCGCAGCAGCTTGGCCAGCTTTTCCAGGTCAGGGCGGTATTCATCCGAATACTTCACGGTGCGGAACTTACCGTCCGCACCTGGGCGGATCACGGTGAAGAACCATTGCGCATCGGCCTTCTGTGCGCCAGGTAAGCCATTCATCCAGCTTTCCAGGGCTTCCTTGCTCGCATTCTCAGGATAGAAGTTGGCGCCCAGCGGCTTCTTGGCCGGGATCTTGATGCCGGCATACTCCGCGGGCATGAAGGAGGTGTTGTCGTCGATGCCCGACCACGGGCCCTTGTTCAGCCAGAAGGCGTTCTGGCGCGCGCGGCCGAGTTCGCTTGTGTCTTTCTGCAGCGCGGCCCACAGGGCTTCGTTACCGGACCAGCGCTGGCGCAGCTGCAGGGTGTCGACGATCTTGGCGGCCTCGATCAGCTTGACCATGGCGGCGCGGTCGCCTTTCGACAGCTTCGAGGTGTCGGCCTTCAGCTCGACAGGCGCGAAGCGCTTGCTCATGGCGGTGAGCTGGGTGACGGTGGCGGGTTCGGCATACGCACTGGCGATAGCCGCAAACAACACGAGAGGAGCAAGGAGTTTCGTCATGATGTCTCTGAGAATGGTTATTGTCCGGCGATTGTAATCTCTTCAGCGCAGCGCAGGCCCCGTGTACTTCATCAGCAAACCTTTCGGCCCCACCGCCCAGCCCCGCGTCGGGCCGGAGAAGCCGACCGTGTTCATCGGCGTCTTATCCAGTTCAGTCCAGCTGCGGCCGCCGTTCAGCGAATAACCCGATCCGGCCAGGCCGGCCGCCACCAGGGCGCGCGGCGCACCGGGCACCGGCACCACCACCGACATGTAGCCGCTTGGGGCCACCTCGACCGGCGTCCAGCTGGCGCCGCCATCCTGGCTGTAGGCGCCGTTGACGCCCGCCATGCGGGTTTCCTTGTAATCGCCGCCGGCGGCGAAGCCCTCTTTCGTGTTCAGGAAGGCGACCGAGAACACGCCGCGGGCGGGCGCGCCGGCCGGGATCGGGGTCGACGCCGGGCGCCAGGTCTTGCCGCGGTCGGCGGAGTGGAAGACGCGCGCGGTGGCGCTGCCGCCGGTGGCGATCCAGGCGTCATTGGCGCCGGCCACGCTCAGGCAGGTGCCGCTGGCGGCGAAGGCGCCCTCGTTCGGCATCGCTTCGATGCCCTTGGCCGCGACTTCCTGCCAGGTCTTGCCGCCGTCGCCGGTGGTGTAGACCTGGAAGCTGCCCTTGACCGGATCGCCGAACAGGATGCCGTTGTCCTTGTCCCAGAACGCCATCGCGTCCCAGAAGCCCTCGGCCACGCCGTTCGTGACGACCAGCTGCCAGCTGGCGCCACCGTCGGTCGTGCGGTAGATGCGCGAGGTCGCGCCGGGCCCCGCCCCCATCACGACGGCGGTCTTCGCATCGAAGGCCTGGATGTCGCGGAAGTCGATCTTGTCGGCCTCCGGCACCTGCATCGCCTGCCAGTTGCTGCCATCGACGGTGCGCAGCACGGTGCCCTTGGCGCCGCTGGCCCAGGCCACCTTGTCGCTGACGACGGACAGGCCGCGCAGCTCGGCGCCCGTACCGCTGGGGGTGGCTTGCCAGGATTGGGCGGCGGCCGCGTTTGAGACCAGCAGGGCGGCGATGAACAGGGCACGTGCGGACAGGGACATGGATGCGGATCCTCTCATGGTTGAGTAACGATGCCGCATTGTAGCCTGCAGTTCCCGGCCCGCTGCCGGATATCAGGGTCGCGCGATCGTGGCGAGCGCCTCGCCCTGCCGCCAGCCGCCGCCGAGGGCGCGCACCACGGCCACCGTGGCCAGCAGGCGCTGGGTGCGGATCTGCGCCGCCGCCCGGTCCGCCGCCAGCGAGGTGCGCTGGGCATCCGTGACGTCGAGGTAGGTCGACACGCCGCGCTCGTAGCGCGCCTGCGCCACCAGCAGGGCGCGCGCCGCGGCCTGCTGCGACTGCGCCTGCACCTCGCCCTGCTGTGCGCGGCCCTGCAGGTCGGACAGCGCGTCCTCGACTTCGCGCAGGGCCGTCAGGAGGCGGGTCTGGTGGTTCGCCACCGCTTCTTCGTAGCGCGCTTTCGAGAGCGCCAGGTTGGCGCGGTTGCGGCCGCCGTCGAAGACCGGCAGCGACAGCGCCAGCGGACCGGCCGAGAACGCGCGTGCGCCGCCGCTCGCGAGGTCGCGCAGGTGTTCGGAGGCAAAGCCGAAGTTCGAGGTCAGCGACAAGGAGGGGTAGAAGGCGCCTTCGGCCACGCCCACCTGCGCATTGGCCGCCTTCAGCTGGGCCACGCTGGCCGCCAGGTCGGGACGCTGTCCCACCAGGCTGGCCGGCAGGCCGACCGGGATGCCCGGGGGCTGCGGCAGCTGCGCGCCCTGCGCAGCGGCCAGCAGCGGCGCGCTCGGCGAGGCGCCCACCAGCGTGGCCAGCGCGTGTTCGACCGTATTGCGCTGGCGCTGCACCTCGTGCAGGTCGGCTTCGGCATTGGCGCGCTCGATGCGGGCGCGCGAGACGTCCAGTTCGTTCGACAGGCCGGCCTTGAAGCGGGCCTCCACCAGCGCCGAGGCTTCGCGGCGCGCATCCAGGGCATTGCGCAGGATCGCCAGCTCGGCGTCCAGGCCGCGCAGCTGCCAGTAAGACTGGGCCACCTGGCTCGACAGCATCAGCAGCACGCCGTCACGGTCGTCCTGCGCCGCCAGGGCTTGCGCATCGGCCGCTTCCACCACACGGCGCACGCGGCCCCAGAGGTCGAGCTCATACGACAGCGAGGCGCCCAGGCTGAAGTTGTTGCCTTCGATCGAGCGTCCGCCGAGCGCGATGCCCTGCGCGGTCTCGCTCGAGCTGCGGGTATTCGACACGCCCGTGCTCACGGCCAGGTTCGGCGCCTGGCCGGCACGCACCACGCCCAGCTGGGCCTGGGCCTGCAGCAAGCGCTGCGCCGCGGCCTTGACGCCGGGATTGTCGCGCAGGGCGCGCTCTTCGAGTCCATCCAGGGTGGTGTCGCCGAACACGGTCCACCACTGGACCGGCAGCTGCGCAGCTTCATGCGCCGATGCCGCGTGACGGAAAGCCGCATCCGGCGCGCCGGCCGGCGCCTTGAAGTCGGGGCCGACGGTGGCGCAGCCGCCGAGGGCAGCGGCCAGCGCGGAGACGAGTACGAAATTCTTCAGCATAGTCATTCTCTTCAATATCAATGTGCGCCCGAGGCACCGCCCGGCGACTTCACCTTGTCCGCCAGCCAGATCGCGGCGATGCAGCAGATCAGCACCAGGCCAACGATCCAGAAGGCGTCGTTGTAGGCCATCACGTAGGACTCGCGCCGCACGATGCGGTCGAGCACCGCCAGCGCCTGGTTCGCTGCGCTTGCCGGGTCCATGCCGCCGGCGATGAAGCCCTGGGTCAGCCCGTCCAGCCGCTGCTGGGTCGCCGGTGCGAAGCTCGACACCGCCTCGCCCAGGCGCGCCGAGTGGAAGTGCTCGCGCTTGGTCAGCGCCGTGGCCAGCAGCGCGATGCCGATCGAGCCGCCGAGGTTGCGCGTCATGTTGAACAGGCTCGAGGCCGAGGGCATGTCCTTCGGCGCCACGCCCTGCATCGCGAAATTCGACAGGGTCAGCATCACGAAGGGCTGGCCGATCGCGCGGATGACTTGCGTGAGCATCAGCTGGTCGTAGCCGGTGCCGGCATCCATGAAGGCGTTCATCAGGCAGGAGCCGCCGAACAGCAGCAGGCCGAAGGAGCACAGGATGCGGTTGTCCACCTTCGAGGACAGCGCCGCAGCAAAAGGCATCACGAGCAGCTGCGGCAGGCCGACCCAGGCGATCACTTCGCCGATCTGCATCGGCGTGTAGCCGGCGATCTGGCCCAGGTAGAGCGGCAGCAGGAAGGAGGAGCCGTACAGCCCCATGCCGGTCACCGCCGACAGCACGGTCGCGACCAGGAAGTTGCGCTGGCTGTAGAGGCGCAGGTTCACGAAGGGTTCGGGCTTGGTGAAGCTGACCGCGACCCAGCCCAGGATGCCCACCAGGGACAGCGAGGCGAAGCTGACGATGAACGAGGACTCGAACCAGTCCTTCGAATTGCCCTCTTCCAGGAAGATGGTCAGGCAGGCCAGGCCCATCGCCATCAGGCCGATGCCGAGCCAGTCGGCGTTCAGCAAGGTCTTGACATTCGCCTTCTCCTTGTCCAGCCCCCACCACATGCCGGCGATCAGGAGCACGCCCGGGATCCAGTTGATGTAGAAGATCGAGGGCCAGCCGTACAGCTCGGACAGGTAGCCGCCCAGGGTCGGGCCCATGGCCGGCGCCAGGGTGGCGGTGAGGCCGAAGATCGCCATGCCGGCCGCGCGCTTCGAGGCCGGCAGGCGCGTCATCACCAGCGTCATCGCCATCGGAATCAGGGCGCCGCCGGTGAAGCCCTGCAGCATGCGGAACACGATCATGCTTTCCAGGTTCCAGGCCGCGCCGCACAGGGTCGAGAACACCAGGAACAGCGCCGTGGTGCCGATCATGTAGGTGCGCGCGCCGAGCGCGCGGGTGAACAGGGCCGTCATCGGGATCACGACGATCTCGGCGCACAGGTAGGCGGTCGAGATCCACGAGCCCTCTTCCTGCGTCGCCGACAGCGAACCGAGGATGTCGCGCAGCGAGGAATTGGTGATCTGGATGTCGAGCACCGCCATGAAGGCGCCCAGCATGCCGGCGGCCACCGCGATCCAGGTGCGGGCGTCGACGCGGACGCCGTCGGCCGGCGCACCCGCGAAGGTGCCCACTGCAGCCATGGGCGCTGCGGCCTTGGTAAGGCTGGTCATCGCAAGTCCTTAGTGCGCGGCGGCGGCGGTTTGCACAGGGGCCGGCTCCTGGCCCAGTTCGACCTCGGCCACCACCGACATGCCCGGCACCAGGCGGCCCGCGTATTTCCTGACGTCCGCCGGGTCGAGCACGATCTTGACCGGCACGCGCTGGACGATCTTGGTGAAGTTGCCGGTCGCGTTATCGGCCGGCAGCAGGGCGAACTGGTTGCCCGAGGCAGGCGAGACGCTGTGCACGCGGCCCACCAGGTGCTTGCCCGGCAGCGCATCGACTTCCAGTTCGACCTTCTGGCCCGGCTCCAGGCCGGCAAGCTGGGTTTCCTTGAAGTTGGCGGTGACCCAGACCTCGTCCTCCACCACGGCCAGCAGTTGCTGGCCCGGCTGCACGCGGGCGCCGACTTCGATGCTGCGCTTGCCGATGCGGCCGGCCACCGGCGCCACGATCCGGTTGTAGGCCAGCTGCTGGCGCGCGTCTTTCAACTGGGCCTGCAGCACCTTGACCTGGGCTTTCAGTACTTCGCGGCCGGCATCGGCGGCGGCCACCTGGGCCAGGGCAGCGGCGGCGTTGTCGCGGCGCGCGGCCACGTCGGCGCCGGCGGCGCTGCGCGCGGCGGCGGAAGCATCGACTTCCGCCTTGGACACCGCCTTCATGGTCTCGTTATAGAGCTGGCCGAAACGCTCGGCATCCTGGCGCGCACGCAGCAGTTGGGCTTCGGCCTGCTTCACCTGGGAGCCGGCGGCAGCGGCCTGGGCCCGCACCTGCGCCACCTGGGCGCCGGCCTGGGCGATCTGCTGCTCGCTTGATGCGATCTGCGCCTCGATCTGCTCGACGCGCACGTGGTGGTCGGCCGGATCCAGCTCGGCGATGACCTCGCCCGCCTTCACCAGCTGGTTGTCGTCCACCAGCACGCGGGTGACCACGCCGGGCACGCGGCTCGATACCGGGTGCACCCGGCCGGTGAGGTAGGCGTTCTCGGTCTCGACATAGTGGTGGCTGCGGTACCACATGCGCCCGCCCGCGCCGAGGGCGACCAGGGCGATCAGTGCCACCACGCCCAGCACGCGCTTGTTGGGAGGGGTTTTGCCCGGCGCCGCAGGCACGGGCGTGTGGATGGCTGGCTGGGTGGCGGCCGGGATGTGCGATTCTGCCATGGGTCAAACTCCGGTAAAAATGAAATGGGTCATGCGCATTATTTTCCGGCCACCGGTCAAAAGTCAAGAAATGAAACGATTGCATTTCATTTCTTATGCATTAAAATGGGCGCATGACGAAAGCGCCCCCTGCTACACCGGCCAAGTCGGCCGGCCGCCCAAAAGCCTCGGAGGTCGAGGCACGCACCCAGGAATTGATCGATGCCGCCGGCTGCCTGTTCCTGAAGCACGGCTATGCCGGCGTCAGCCTGGAGACCATTGCCCGCAAGGCAAGGGTGGCGGTGCGTACCATCTACGTGAAGTTCGGCGGCAAGGCCGGCCTGCTCAAGGCCGTGCTGGCGGCGCGGCGCGAGCGCTTTTTCCCGGTCGGGAAGATGGACGTCGACGAGCGCCCGCTGCGCCAAGTCATTGACGAGTTTGGCCACTATCTCTATGACATGCTGTGCGAACCGGACGCGATGACCCTGCAGCGCATGGTGATCGCGGAAGCCGCCAGCAATCCGGAGCTGGCCGAAGCCTTTTATGAAGGCGGGCCGCGCATGACCCGCGAGATGCTGGAACGCTACTTCGCCCGTCCCGACGTCCGCGCCCAGCTGCGTCCCGATGCCCCTGTCTCCCAGCTACCCTCCTACCTGATCGCCTGCATCATTGGCGACCCGGTGGTGCGCTACCTCTTCCCAGAACGCGCACTGGGGTCCGAAGAAGCACGTCGGCTGCTTGCCGAGCGTTTAGAGTTGTTTTACCGCAGCATTCTTTGACCACATGGTCAAACAGCGGTCTGTGCGTGATCGCACCGACTTGGACCAAGTACTTGTGTCAATCTGACATCCTTGATTATGGAGGATGTCATGAACAAAAAAACGACAGCGGCTGTCCGCCGCGAGGAGGAAGCATGAGCAAGTCTTCCCGATACGAATGGCGCGACCAGCAGGCCGCGTTGCAAGAGCGTATGAAAGGTTTCCTGCAGAATCCTGGCAACGAACAGCTGGAAGCGGTCGTTGCAGAAATGCGTGCCTATGCCGCCGCCGCCCAGGCCGGCACCATCGACATTCCGCAACGCTTTATCGCATTTACCTGAACCATCCGACACCGAACCGCCGCCCCGCGCAAGCCGGGCGGCTATTTTTTTGTCCAGACCGGCGGGAGGCTGCCTCAGCCAGCCATGGCCGGGGCCGGATTGCCCTGCGACTGCGGTTCGAAGTCGAACAGCCGGCTCAGGCAATACACCTTGCGCGGAGCGCGGTGGCGTTCGTGGATCTCGCGGGTCATGACTTCGACCCGGCGCGGCTGGAGCGACAGCTGGCGCGGGTCGATGAAGTCGGGTGCGCCCTCGAGGAAGCGCGCCGCGAGCTGCTGGGAAATGGTGCCGTGAACGAGATGGACTTCGCCGTGGACCATGGTCCTGAGCTCGAAGCAGCGTGTTTCGGGCAGTACGAATACCGTCCCGATGTATTCATTGCCGTGTTCGTACATAGCAGTCTCCCTGTAGCCTGGCACGCGATGGCGGCATGGCTTGCCGCCACACGTCCCCATCATAGCAATCAATACAGCGCCAGACCCTGTCACGATTGAAATTTGTCTCGCGCAGTTCGCGCCGCCGGCATGCATTTCGCGCCGGCCGCCGCCGCTTCGTCGCAAGCACCCGCACCGTCCCGGCGGGCGCGCCAGAATGGCTCCACCAATCCACCACAAGGAGACCAAGATGAAACCCATCCATACCGCAGCTGCCTTGATCCTGTTCGCTACCGGCGCCGCCGGCGCAGCCGACCTGACCGTCCGCGTCGACGACGTCAGGGCGGCACAGGGCAAGCTCATGGTCGCCATCTACGATTCCGCCGACGGCTTCCTGAAGCGCCCGGCCAAGGCCGCCCATGCGGTCGCCGCCGAGGGACTCGTCACGATGCTCATCAAGGACTTGCCGGCGGGCGAATACGGGATCGCCCTGTTCCACGACGCCAACGGCAACGGCAAGATGGACCGCAATGCGATGGGCATCCCGTCGGAAGACTACGCCTTCAGCAACAACGCCCGCGGCGTCATGGGCCCGCCAAGCTTCGAGCAGGTGAAGTTCACCGTGCCGGCGGCCGGCGCCACCACCACCATCAGCCTGCGCTGAGGACGGCGCCATGGACCGCCGCCGCTTTCTGGAAGCCGGACTGGGCCTTGGTGCGCTCGCGCTGGCAGGCGCCGCCCGCGCCGACCGGGAAACCCGGCGCCGCTTCCACGCCGCCCTGGCCCGCGATCCTTCCCTCGCCGTGTATGCCGACACGGTCGGCAGCCAGGCCGGCGACGCCGCGCTCAGCGGCCGCATCCCGGGCGACCTGGCGGGCAGCTTCTACCGCAACGGCCCCGGCCGTTTCGAACTGGGCGGCGAGCGCTACCACCACTGGTTCGACGGCGACGGTTTCGCCCAGCGCTGGACCATCGCCGGCGGCAAGGTCTGCCACCAGGGCCGCTTCGTCGAGACGCGGCGCTTCCTCGACGAGTCGCAAGCCGGGCAGTTCCTCTACCCATCCTTCGGCACCCACGTGCTGCGCCGCGGTTTCCGCGACAACGACACCATGAACGCGGCCAATACCAACCTGCTGCCCTTCAACGGCCGCCTGTATGCGTTGTGGGAAGGCGGCTCGGCAACGGAGGTCGATCCGGACACCCTGGCGACGATCGGCGTCAAGACCTGGCGCGAGGACCTGCGCGCGATGCCCTTCTCGGCCCATCCGAAAGTGGATCCGCAGGGCGGCATGTGGAATTTCGGCGCCCTGCCCGGTTCCGATCGCATCGCCGTCTACCAGATTGGCGCGGACGGACAGGTCCTGCGCACGGCCCTGGTCCCGGTGCCCCGGCAGGCAATGGTGCATGACTTCGCCGTCAGCGCGAAGCACTTGGTCTTCCTGGTCCCTCCCTACGACCTGCAGCCCGGCAGCAGCATGAGCTTCGCCGAGCGCCACGCCTGGGCCGGCAGCGGTCCGGATGCGCGGCCGCTACGCGTCGTCGTGGTGGCCAAGGACACGCTGACCGTGCGCCAGGTGTTCGAACTGCCGCCGCGCATGGTGTTCCACTTCGGGAACGCCTGGGAAGACGGCGGCTGCACCCGTTTCGACGTGGTGCTGCACGAAGGCGACGTGCTGGCCGGACTGGGCGGCCTGATGGCCGGTGAACGCCAGCTTGGGGCGCGCAGCGAAGCCTTGCAGGTCTGCCTCGACTATGCCGGCGGCACGGCGCGGACCAGCCGCATGTTCGGCAGCAGCGAGTTCCCGCGCGTCGCACCGCAGGTCGTCGGCCGGCGCCACCGCAAGCTGGTGCTGCTCGGCGGCGACGCCCTGCTATCCTCGGTCAACCTGGTCGACACCGACAGCGGCAAGGTGGATGGCCACGACTTCGGCGCGGGCTGGCAAGTCGAGGAGCACGTGCTGGTCCCGCGCCACCATGCGCGCAGCGAGTCCGACGGCTACCTGGTCGGCGTGGTCCAGGACCTGCGCAAGGGCGTCGGCGTGCTGACGGTATTCGATGCGGCGCGCGTATCCGCCGGTCCACTGGCGCTGGCCAGACTGCCCTATCGCACGCCGCACTGCTTTCATGGTAATTTCTTAACTGCATGATCACCGCTACTCCCTCCCCCAAACGCTGCGACACCGCGCGCGAGCGCGGCCACCCGCTGGAACTGATCCCCCTGTTCCGGCGCTGGCCGCCCTCGCTCCTGCGCAACCTCGTCTATACGGCGATCTGGAGCTCTGCGATCGCCCTGCTCCTGACCGTACTGCAGAAACTGTTCGGCCGCAGCAGCATGTCGTTTGCGCGGCTGCTGTTCGCGACCCTCGTCATCAGCAACCTGATCGGCTTCCTGATCCATGGCGCCCTGCACCTGCTCGAACGCCATTTCCCGCACGAGAACATGCTGCTGTTCCGCAGCGCGCAGGTGCTGGCCATCGCGGCGGCCAGCGTGATCGGCATCCCCTTCGGGAATGCGCTGGTGGCCGGCAGGAGCCCGCTGCGCTTCTACCAGACCAGCACCACCCTCGTGTTCCTGCTGGCCTTCGGCCTGATGACGGCCCTGTTGATGGTCCTGGTGTTGTCCGCCGGTGAACGGCGCATGCGGCGCGAAGCCGAAGCAGCGCGCCAGCAGGAACAGTTCGCCGCCGCCGGCCGCCTGCTGGCCGAGGCGCGGCTGCGCGCCCTGCAGGCCCAGATCGAGCCGCACTTCCTGTACAACACCCTGGCCAACGTCGTCAGCCTGATCGACAGCCAGCCGGCCAAGGCCAGGCGCATGCTGGAACGCTTCATCGACTACCTGCGCGCCAGCCTGTCGGCCAGCCGCGCCGAGCATGCGACACTCGGCAGCGAGGTCGATCTGATCGGCGCCTACCTCGACGTGCTCGGCGTGCGCATGGAGGGCCGCCTGCGCTGGCGCTTCGAGCTCGACGCCGCCATGCGCGCGCTGCCGGTGGCGCCGATGCTGCTGCAGCCCGTGGTCGAGAACGCGATCATGCACGGCATCGAACCGAAGCTGGAAGGCGGCGAGATCGTCGTGCGCGCCCGCTTGAACGACGACATGCTGTGCGTCGAAGTGTGCGACAGCGGCCTCGGCTTGCGCATGATGCCGCCCCGTCCCGGCGGCGGTGTCGGCCTGTCCAACCTGCGCGAGCGCCTGCGCCAGCTGTACGGCACTGACGCGCAACTGCAGCTCATCGAAAACCCCACGGGCGGCGTCACCGCGCGCCTGCTGCTTCCTCTCCTGGTGCCATCATCGACCATCCCCACGCCCTGATCGCGGACGACGAGCCGCACCTGCTCGACTACCTGGAATCGCAGCTGGCGCTTGCCTGGCCCGAACTGCGCGTCACGCGCGCCGCCAACGGCGTGCAGGCGCTGGAACTCATCGACGCGCTGGCGCCGCAGGTGGTCTTCCTCGACATCCAGATGCCCGGCCTGAACGGCATCGAGCTGGCGGCGCGCCTGTGCGAAGGCGGCAATCCACCGCGCGTCGTGTTCACCACGGCCTACGACCACTACACGCTGCAGGCCTTCGAGCACGCGGCCTTCGACTACCTGCTCAAGCCGATCGGGCTGGAACGGCTGGCGCGCACGGTGGCGCGGCTGAAGACGGCGCTGGCCACGTCCGCGCCTGCGCCGGCGCCGGCGCTTGACGTCCTGCAGGTGCTGCTGCGCCAGCTGGGCGCGGCGACGCCGGCGCCCGCGCCCTTGCAGTGGATCCGGGCCGCCAGGGGACAGGAGACGCGGCTGATCGCGATCGACGAGGTGATCTACTTCCAGAGCAACGACAAGTACACCAGCGTGTACCTGGCGGATGGCGAAAGCCTGATCCGCACGCCGCTGAGCAAGCTGAAGGAGCAGCTGGATCCCCAGCAGTTCTGGCAGATCCATCGCGGCGTGATCGTCGCGGCGCGGCACGTGGCGGGCACGCGCACGGACTTTCGCGGACGCCTGCACGTGCGGCTCAAGGGACGCGAGGAACAGCTGGTGGTGAGCCGGAATTACGTGGATTTGTTCAAGCAGATGTAGTGTGCACGCAAAAAGAAAGGGGACCATGATGGTCCCCTTTCGCTACGCCAGGCTAGACAGCGATCACTTCTTGCGTGCCGGCGGCAGGTCGGTGCAGACGCCCTTGTAGGCTTCCGCCGCCATGCCGATCGATTCGCCCAGGGTCGGGTGCGGGTGGATGGTCTTGCCGATGTCCACGCCGTCCGCGCCCATCTCGATGGCCAGCGCCACTTCGCCGATCATGTCGCCGGCATTGGTGCCGACGATGGTGCCGCCGATGATGCGCTTGCTTTCCTTGTCGAACAGCAGCTTGGTGAAGCCTTCGTCGCGGCCGTTGGCGACCGCGCGGCCGCTGGCGTTCCACGGGAAGTGGCCCTTCTCGACCGCGATGCCCTTCTGCTTGGCTTCGTCTTCGGTCAGGCCGACCCAGGCCACTTCCGGATCGGTGTAGGCCACCGACGGAATCACTTTCGCGTCGAAGAAGGCCTTCTCGCCGTGCGCCGCTTCGGCCGCCACGTGGGCTTCATGCACTGCCTTGTGCGCCAGCATCGGCTGGCCCACCAGGTCGCCGATGGCGAAGATGTGCGGCACGTTGGTACGCATCTGGCCGTCCACGCCGATGAAGCCGCGGTCGCTCACGACCACGCCGGCCTTCTCGGCAGCGATCTTCTTGCCGTTCGGGCTGCGGCCCACGGCCACCAGCACCAGATCGTAGAGCTGCGGTGGGGGTGCGGTGGCGCCGGCTTCCGCTGCTTCGAACGTGACCTTGATCCCTTCCGGCAGCGCTTCCACGCCGACGGTTTTGGTCTTCAACATGATGTTGTCGAAGCGGTGGGCGTTGTACTTCTGCCAGACCTTGACGGCCTCGCGGTCGGCGCCCTGCATCAGGCCATCCATCATCTCGACCACGTCGATGCGTGCACCCAGGGTCGAGTACACGGTCGCCATTTCGAGGCCGATGATGCCGCCGCCGATCACCAGCATGCGCTTCGGCACCTGGCGCAGTTCCAGCGCGCCGGTCGAATCGACGATGCGCGGATCTTCCGGCACGAAGGGCAGCTTCACCACCGCGGAACCGGCGGCGATGATCGCCTTCTGGAACTTGATGACTTTCTTGCTGCCGTCACCGGCAGTGACTTCGATGTGGTTCGGGCTCAGGAATTGGCCCACGCCCTGCACCACATTGACCTTGCGCGCCTTGGCCATGAAATTCAGGCCGCCGGTCATCTTCTTGATCACGCCATCTTTATAGGCGCGCAGCTTGTCGATGTCGACGTCGGGCTTGGCGAAGCTCACGCCCAGGTCGGCCATGTGCGCGGTCTCGTCCATGATGTGGGCCACGTGCAGCAGCGCCTTGGACGGGATGCAGCCCACGTTCAGGCAGACGCCGCCGAGGGTCGCGTACTTCTCGACCAGCACGGTGTTCATGCCCAGGTCGGCCGCGCGGAAGGCGGCCGAGTAGCCGCCCGGGCCGGCGCCCAGCACCATCATCTCGCATTCGATGTCGACCTGGCCGCTGTAGCTGGCCGCGCCCGGTGCCGGTGCGGCGGCCGGGCTGGCGGCCGGCGCCGGATGGGCCGGTGCATACGAATCGGTCGGCATGGACGCCGCCGTCGGCGCGGCCGGCTTGGCCTCAGGTGCAGCCGCGGCCGCACCGGACTCCTCGATCAGCAGCAGCAGCGAACCTTCGTTCACCTTGTCGCCGACTTTCACTTTGACTTCCTTGACCACGCCGGCGTTCGTCGACGGGATCTCCATGCTGGCCTTGTCCGACTCGACGGTGACCAGGGACTGGTCGACCTTGATGGTGTCGCCCGGTTTGACCAGCAGTTCGATGATCTCGACGTCCTTGAAGTCGCCGATGTTCGGAACCTTCACTTCAACAGTGCTCATGCTCGGCTCCTTACAGAAGGGTCTTGCGCAGGTCGGCCAGGACCTCGGCCAGGTAGGCGGCGAAGCGTGCTGCGCCGGCGCCGTCGATCACGCGGTGGTCGTAGGACAGCGACAGCGGCAGCATCAGGCGCGGCTGGAATGCCGAGCCGTCCCACACCGGTTTCATCGCCGACTTCGACAGGCCCAGGATCGCCAGTTCCGGCGCATTGATGATCGGCGTGAAGGCGGTACCGCCAATGCCGCCGAGCGAGGAAATCGTGAACGTCGCACCCTGCATGTTCGCCGGCGACAGCTTGCCGTCGCGTGCCGCGCTCGAGAGCTCACCCATTTCGGTAGCGATCTGCGACACCGTCTTCTTGTCCGCATCCTTCACCACCGGGACCACCAGGCCGTTCGGGGTGTCGGCTGCGAAGCCGATGTTGTAATACTGCTTCAGGATCAGGTTCGCACCGTCTTCGCTGAGCGAGGCATTAAATTGCGGGAACTTCTTCAGCGCGGCGACGGATGCCTTGATGACGAAGGCCAGCATGGTCAGCTTGACGGTCGACTTCTGCTTGGCCAGCGCGGCGTTCGAATCGACGCGGAACTGTTCCAGGTCGGTGACGTCGGCTTCGTCGAAGGTCGTGACGTGCGGGATCATGACCCAGTTGCGGTGCAGGTTCGGGCCGGAGATCTTCTTGATGCGCGACAGCGGCAGCAGTTCGGTCGGACCGAACTTCGAGAAGTCGAGCGAAGGCCATGGCAACAGGTCCAGGCCCACGCCGCTGCCGCCGGCTTTTGCCGGGGCGGCGGCCGGCGCAGCCATCACACCCTTGACGAAGTTCTGCACGTCCTGCTGGGTGATGCGGCCTTTCGGGCCGGTGCCCGGCACGCGGCCCAGGTCGACGCCCAGTTCGCGCGCGAACTTGCGGATCGACGGCGAGGCGTGGGCCTTGGAGCCGGTCACGCCCTGGGCCGGGGCTGCGGCTGCCGGCGCAGGTGCTGCGGCAGGTGCAGGCGCGGCGGCCGGCGCGGCAGCGGCCGGCGCAGCAGCTTGTGCAGGTGCGGCGGCAGATGCGCCACCGGTCGACTCGACCAGCAGCACCAGCGAACCCTTGGCGACCTTGTCGCCCACCTTGACCTTGATTTCCTTGACGGTACCGGCGTGGCTGGAGGGGATCTCCATGCTCGCCTTGTCCGATTCGACGGTGATCAGCGACTGGTCGACCTTGATCTGGTCGCCCGGCTTGACCATCAGTTCGATGACTTCGACTTCCTTGAAGTCGCCGATGTCCGGCACGGTGACTTCGACGATGCCGCCCGCTGCTGCGGGGGCAGCAGGTGCGGGTGCAGCTTCAGCGGCCGGTGCAGCGGCCGCCGGCGCAGGTGCAGCAGCAGCCGGTGCGGCAGCGGCGCCGCCGGCTTCTTCCAGCAGCAGCACCAGCGAACCTTCGGCAACCTTGTCGCCGACCTTGATCTTGATTTCCTTCACGACGCCGGCGTGGCTGGACGGGATTTCCATGCTCGCCTTGTCCGACTCGACGGTGACCAGCGACTGGTCGACCTTGATCGTGTCGCCCGGCTTGACCATCAGTTCGATGACTTCCACTTCCTTGAAGTCGCCGATGTCCGGGACTTTGACTTCCACAATGCTCATAGTGTTAGCTCCGTTTGTTCTTTGAGTTAGCGCTTAAGCCGCCGCCCCGCATCGACGGGGCGGCGGGCTTCGAGCATTTACTGGGTCACAGGATTCGGCTTGTTCTGGTCGATGCCGTACTTGGCGATCGCCTGCGACACGATGGCGCGGTCGATCTTGCCTTCGTCGGCCAGCGAACGCAGTGCCGCCACGGTCACATAGTAACGGTTCACTTCGAAGAACTCGCGCAGCTTGACGCGCGAATCCGAGCGGCCGAAGCCGTCGGTGCCCAGCACTTTATAAGTGCGGTCCTTCGGCATGAAGGCGCGGATCTGCTCGGCGAACATGCGCATGTAGTCGGTGGTCGCAATGATCGGGCCCGAGGTGTTCTGCAGCAGCGAAGTCACGTAAGGCACGCGCTGTTCCTGCTCCGGGTTGACCATGTTCCAGCGCTCGGCATCCTGGCCGTCGCGGGCCAGCAGGGTCAGCGACGGGGCCGACCACACGTCCGCATCCACGCCCCAGTCGTTCTTCAGCAGCTGGCTTGCTGCGATCGACTCGCGCAGGATGGTGCCGCAGCCGATCAGCTGGACGCGCGGCGCCTGCGAGGCGGCAGCGCCTTCCTGGAGCAGGTACATGCCCTTCAGGATGCCCTCTTCCTGGCCCGGCTTGATGCCCGGATGCGCGTAGTTCTCGTTCATGATGGTGATGTAGTAGAACACGTCTTCCTGTTCTTCCACCATGCGGCGCAGGCCGTCCTGGATGATCACGGCCACTTCATGGCCGAAGGTCGGATCGTAGGGGAGGCAGTTCGGGACCGTGGCCGCGATGATGTGGCTGTGGCCGTCCTCGTGCTGCAGGCCTTCGCCGTTCAGCGTGGTGCGGCCGGCGGTGCCGCCCATCAGGAAGCCGCGCGCACGGATGTCGCCCGCCAGCCAGACCAGGTCGCCCACGCGCTGCATGCCGAACATCGAGTAGAAGGTGTAGAACGGGATCATGGTGCGGTTGTTCGACGAGTACGAGGTCGCCGCGGCGATCCACGAGCTCATGCCGCCCGCTTCGTTGATACCTTCCTGCAGGATCTGGCCGGCCTTGTCTTCACGGTAGTACATCACCTGGTCGCGGTCGACCGGCTCGTACAGCTGGCCCTGCTGGTTGAAGATGCCGATCTGGCGGAACAGGCCTTCCATGCCGAAGGTACGCGATTCGTCGACCAGGATCGGCACGATGCGCTGGCCGATGCTCGGATCCTTCAGCAGGCTGGTGATCACGCGCACGTAGGACTGGGTGGTCGAGATCTCGCGGCCTTCCGCGGTCGGCTCGAGCACGGCCTTGAAGGTGTCCAGCTTCGGCACCACCAGGGCTTCGTCGGACTTCGAGCGGCGCTGCGGCAGGTAGCCGCCGAGGGCCTTGCGGCGCTCGTGCAGGTACTGCATTTCCGGCGCGTCGTCGGACGGCTTGAAGAACGGGATCTCGGCCAGCTTGTCGTCCGGGATCGGGATGTTGAAGCGGTCGCGCATCTCGCGGATGGCGGCGTCGTCCAGCTTCTTGGTCTGGTGCGCGGTGTTGCGCGCCTCGCCCGACTTGCCCATGCCGAAGCCCTTGACGGTCTTCACCAGCAGCACGGTCGGCGAACCCTTGTTCTCCTGCGCGTTCTTGAAGGCGGCGTAGATCTTGTGCGGGTCATGGCCGCCGCGGGTCAGGCGCCAGATGTCGTCGTCGCTCATGTTGGCGACCATCTTGAGCAGCTCCGGATGCTTGCCGAAGAAGTGCTTGCGCACATAGGCGCCGTCCTTGGCCTTGTAGTTCTGGTATTCGCCGTCGACGGTTTCCATCATCACGCGCTGCAGGATGCCGTCCTTGTCCTTCGACAGCAGGGCGTCCCACTGCGAGCCCCAGATGACCTTGACCACGTTCCAGCCGGCGCCGCGGAAATCGGCTTCGAGTTCCTGGATGATCTTGCCGTTGCCGCGCACCGGACCGTCCAGGCGCTGCAGGTTGCAGTTGACGACCATGACCAGGTTGTCGAGGCGCTCGCGCGCGGCCATGCCGATCGCGCCCATCGATTCCGGCTCGTCCATCTCGCCGTCGCCGCAGAAGACCCAGACCTTGCGGTTCTCGGTATCGGCGATGCCGCGTGCGTGCAGGTACTTCAGGAAGCGCGCCTGGTAGATCGCCATCAGTGGCCCTAAGCCCATCGACACGGTCGGGAACTGCCAGAAGTCCGGCATCAGTTTCGGGTGCGGGTAGGAAGACAGGCCCTTGCCGTCGACTTCACGGCGGAAGTTCAGCATCTGTTCTTCGGTGATGCGGCCTTCCAGGTAGGCGCGTGCATAGATGCCCGGCGAGGAGTGGCCCTGGATGTACAGCAGGTCGCCGCCGTGTTCTTCGGTCGGGGCGTGCCAGAAGTGGTTGAAGCCGATGCCCAGCATGTTCGCCAGCGAGGCGAAGGATGAGATGTGGCCGCCCAGGTCGCCGTCGGCGCGGTTGGCCTTGACCACCATCGCCATCGCGTTCCAGCGCATCCACGAGCGCAGGCGCTCTTCGTATTCGAGGTTGCCCGGGCAGTTCACGTTCAGGTGGGCCGGGATGGTGTTCACGTAGGCGGTGTTGCTCGAGAACGGAATGTGGGCGCCGCGACGGCGCGCCAGGTCGACCATGCGCTCCATCAGGTAGTGCGCGCGGTCGGTGCCTTCATGTTCGATTACCGCTTCCAGCGCATCCAGCCATTCCTGGGTTTCGAGCGTGTCCGGGTCGTTGGCAGCTTGTGCCGTCAACTGGTCGAGTTGAGCTGACATTAATGCGTCTCCTTGAGTGTGCGCCCCGACCTATCCCTAGAAATGGCTGGTGGCGGTATGGTGAAATTTCAAATATCTGAAAATAAACTCTTCGATTCTACCAGCGGACTTTGGGTTTTTCAAATTGCGATATGTCATTTCATATTGTGGAATATCATGCTGCAAGTGCACATTCCTGCCGCAGCACAGGCGGTGACAGCTGACAAATATGACAATGCTTCGCCGGCTGCGGCGCGCGATATGGACGTCGGCCTTATAATTTCATTTTTGCCTAGCCGTGAGCCCAAACATGCCAGCCCAGAATATCGACGGAGTCCTCCTTTCCCAACAACTGCGCGGCGAAATCGCCCAGCGCGCCGCCAAACTCACCGCAAGCGGCCGGCAGCCCGGCCTGGCGGTCATCCTGGTCGGCGAGGACCCGGCGAGCCACGTCTACGTGCGCAACAAGGTCAAGGCCTGCGGCGACGTCGGCTTCCACTCGGTGCTGGAAAAATACGACGCCGACCTGAGCGAGCAGGCCCTGCTCGACCGCATCGCCGCCCTGAACGCCGACCCGGCCATCCACGGCATCCTGGTGCAGATGCCGCTGCCGAAACACATCAACCCGAGCAAGGTCATCGAGGCGATCGCCACCAGCAAGGACGTCGACGGCTACTCGGTGCTGTCGGCCGGCGAACTGGTCGCCAACCTGCCGGGCTTCCGCCCCTGCACCCCGTACGGCTGCATGAAGCTGATCGAGACCACCGGCATCGACCTGCGCGGCAAACACGCCGTCGTGATCGGCCGCTCGAACACGGTCGGCAAGCCAATGGCCCTGCTGCTCTTGCAAGCCAATGCCACCGTCACCATCTGCCATAGCGCGACCCCGGACCTGGGCCTGTACACCCGCCAGGCCGACGTGGTGGTGGCCGCCGTCGGCCGCCGCAATACCCTGACCGCCGACATGGTCAAGCCGGGCGCGGTCGTGATCGACGTCGGCATGAACCGCGACGACGCGGGCAAGCTGTGCGGCGACGTCGACTACGCCGGCGTGCGCGAAGTCGCGTCGCACATCACCCCGGTGCCGGGCGGCGTCGGTCCGATGACGATCACCATGCTGTTGATGAATACCGTGGAGTCCGCAGAGCGTGTGCACTCCAGCAGCCAATTGTTGCCTGGCCAGGCATCGGGAATGGAACCGAAGACCGGCCTGGCCTGAACCCGAAAGGAAGACCATGACCATCGACACCAGCAATCCCCTCCTCGATTTCTCGGGCCTGACCCGGTTCGACCTGGTCAAGCCGGAGCACGTGACGCCGGCCATCGAGCAGCTGATCAAGGACGCATCCGATGTGGTCGCCCGGCTGGAAGCGCCTGCCGATCAAGTCACCTGGGACAGCTTCGTGGTGCCGCTCGAGGAAGCCACCGAGCGCCTGGGGCGCGCATGGGGCGTGGTCAACCACCTGAACCACGTGGTGGACACGCCCGAGCTGCGCGCCACCTACAACGAGAACCAGCCCAAGGTCACCGAATTCTGGACTGCGCTGGGCCAGAACGAGGCCTTGTTCGCCAAGTACAAGGCGCTGCGTGCCGGCGCTGAATACGCGAGCCTGAGCCCGGCCCGCAAGCGCATCGTCGAGAACGCGCTGCGCGACTTCCGCCTGGGCGGCGCCGAGCTGCCGGACGATCAAAAGCAGCGCTTCGCCGAGATCCAGGAACAGCAGGCCGCGACCTCGACCAACTTCTCGCAGAACGTGCTGGACGCCACCAACGACTACAAGCTGCTGGTGGAGGACGAAGCGGAACTGTCGGGCATCCCGGACGACGTGAAAGCCGCCGCCCGCGCCCTGGCCGAGAAGGACGGCAAGGCCGGCTGGCAGTTCACCCTGCACTTCCCGTCCTATTACCCGGTGCTGCAGTTCTGCGACAACCGCAAGCTGCGCGAGACCATCTACCGCGCCAGCGCCACCAAGGCTTCGGACGCCGGCACCATGTTCAGCGACGCTGCCCGGTGGGACAACACCGCGAACATCGTCAAGCTGCTGCAGCTGCGCCATGAAGAAGCCCAGCTGCTGGAGTACGCCAACTTCGCCGAAGTCTCGCTGGTGCCGAAGATGGCGGAAAGCCCGCAGCACGTGGTCGAGTTCCTCGAAGACCTCGCGAAGCGCGCCCGCCCCTTCGCCGAGAAAGACCTGGAAGAGCTGCGCAGCTTCGCTAGAACCGAGCTGGGCATCGACGAGCTGCAGTCCTGGGACGTGGCCTATGCGTCCGAGAAACTGCGCGAGCAGCGCTATGCCTTCTCCGAGAAGGAAGTGAAGGAATACTTCCCCGAGCCGAAGGTCGTGCAGGGCCTGTTCACCGTCATCCAGGACCTGTTCGACGTCGAGATCAAGCCGGACCAGGCGCCCGTGTGGCATCCGGACGTGCGCTTCTTCCGCATCGAGCGTGGCAATGAGCTGATCGGCCAGTTCTACCTCGACCTGTACGCGCGTCCCGGCAAGAACCAGGGCGCCTGGATGGACGATGCGCGCGGCCGCCGCGTGACGTTTGGAGGCATCGTGCAGACGCCGATCGCCTACCTGACCTGCAACTTCACCCCACCGGCCACGGTGGACGGCAAGCAGCAGCCTTCGCTGTTCACGCACGACGAAGTCATCACCCTGTTCCATGAATTCGGTCACGGCCTGCACCACATGCTGACCGAGGTCGAGGAACTGTCGGTGTCGGGCATCTCGGGCGTGGAATGGGATGCGGTGGAGCTGCCGTCCCAGTTCATGGAAAACTTCTGCTGGGAGTGGGACAAGCTGCAGCAGATGACCGCCCACGTGAAGACGGGCGAACCGCTGCCGCGCGCGCTCTACGACAAGATGCTGGCGGCGAAAAATTTCCAGTCCGGGATGATGACCCTGCGCCAGGTCGAGTTCTCGCTGATCGACATGCACCTGCATTACGACTTCGATCCGCAAAGCGAGCGCACCGTGCAGGGGCTGATCGACGACATCCGCAAGCAGTTCTCGGTCATGATCCCGCCGAGCTTCAACCGCTTCCAGCATTCCTTCGGCCACATCTTCTCGGGCGGCTACGCGGCCGGCTACTACAGCTACAAGTGGGCCGAGGTGCTGTCCGCCGACGCCTACGCGGCCTTCGAAGAGGTGATCGACAGCGGCAAGCTGCAGGAAACCGGCAAGCGTTTCCAGCAGGAGATCCTGGCGGTGGGCGGCTCGCGCCCGGCGCTGGAATCCTTCAAGGCCTTCCGCGGCCGCGAGCCTTCGATCGACGCGCTGCTGCGCCATAGCGGCATGAACGCATGACCCGCATCGACTTCCATACCAATATCCCGGACAAGCTGGCCTATGCCTGCCGCCTGGCCCGCAAGGCGTATGCCGCCAAGGCCAGGGTGGTGGTGCTGGCCGAGGACGCCGCCCAGGCCGAAACACTGAACGCGGCGCTGTGGACGGTATCGGATACCGACTTCATTCCGCACGTGCCGGCCGGCGATCCGCTGGCAAGCGAAACGCCGGTCATCATCACCGTCGACGAAGGAGAGGAGCTGCCCCATCATGAGATGCTGGTCAACCTCACCCGCCGCCAGCCCGCTACACTGGCGCAATTCGCGCGCGTGTTCGAGATCATTTCGATCGACGAAGACGATGCGGCGGCCGGGCGCCAGCGCTACGCCGCCTACAAGAAGCAGAACTATCCCCTGACCCACTTCGTCGCAGGACAGTCATGAGCCAGAATCCCGCATTCGACCCGAGCATTCCGGTGCTGACCGAAGTCGTCAGCGAGCCGGTGGCGCCAGCGCCTGCGCCGGTTGCCGAACAGCTGGAACGCCGCGCCACCGAACGCTGGACCGGCGAGGAATGGAGCGTGCTGGAACGCCGCGTCACCGAGCGCGTGCTCCAGCAGCTGCAGGGCCGGGTCGACTTCGTGCTCGAGCAGCGCGTACGCGACGCCATGGCCGACGCCATGCAGCGCACCCTCGAGATCTTCACCGCCGACCTGCGCGAAGGCCTGCACGCCGCGCTGGGCGAGATCGTCAGCAAGGCAGTCAGCCAGGAAATCGAGCATCTTCAAACGCTCGGCAAATAAATCGATGTACGACACGGGTCGTCGGGTTCCGCTAAGATTGCAGCCTCTGCAATTTACCAAGCGTCCCTTGTGAACCGAAAGATCCTCATCGCGGCGCTCGTGGCCGCAGGCCTTGCCATCGCAGGCGCCGTTCTCACCTTCACCGACATCATCGGACGCCAGCCGGGCGCGCTGGCCGTGCTCACGCCCAAGGCCGCGAAGACGCTGCCGTTCTGGCCTGCGCGCCTCACCACCCTGGCCGGCGACGGCGTCCCCGGCGCCGTGGACGGCCCGGCCGCGACGAGCCGCTTCGACGACCCCTTCGGCGTCGCCCTCGACAGCCGCGGCACGGTCTACATCGCCGACGCCGGCAACAGCAACCGCATCCGCAGGATCGCGCCCGACGGCACGGTCGCCACTTTCGCCGGCAGCAAGGAAGGCTTCCTTGACGGCATCGGCAGCGCAGCCGCCTTCCACACCCCGTCCGCCATCGCCTTCGACCACGAAGGCAACCTGTACGTGGCCGACACCGGCAACCACGCGATCCGCAAGATCGCGAAAGACGGCACGGTGAGCACGCTGGCCGGCAACGGCACGCCGGGTGAGGCCGACGGCATCGGCCGGGCCGCGCAGTTCAACGGCCCGGTCGGCCTCGCGGTAGACGACGCCGGCATCGTCTACGTGGCCGACACCTACAACGACCGCATCCGCCGCATCGGCCGCGACGGCACGGTGACGACCATCGCCGGCGCCAAGCCCGGCAATACGGACGGCATCGGCACCGCCGCCAGCTTCGATACCCCGAGCGCCATCGCGGTGACGGCCTTCGGCACGCTCTACGTGGCCGACACCGGCAACAACGCGATCCGCCGCGTCGTCGCCGACGGCACGGTCACGACCATTGCCGCGCCCGCCGAAGGCGAACGGCGCGCGCCGCTGCGCCGCCCGGTCGGGCTGGCCCTTACGCGCGACGGCTACCTCTACATTGCCGCCAATTCGGGCGGCCGCATCCTGCAGCTCACGCCCGGCGGCGAGCTGCGCCCCTTGCCGGACGCCGACGTCCCGGCCGCGAGCGACGGCTTCGGTCCCGACGGCAGCGTGCAGCTCTACGGCCCGCGCGGCATCGCGGTCGAGCGCGACGGCAGCCTGGTGGTGGCCGACGCCCAGGCGCACCGCCTGCACCGCCTGTCCAGCCCGCGCGCCGGCGAAGCGGCGCCGGCCCGGCCGCAGCCGGTGGCGGTGCGGCGCCAGGAACCGATGCCCTGGCCGGTCGGCCCGCAGGACATGGTGCACGAGGTGGTCGGGGTAATGGGCGAGGTGCGCGGCAGCTACAACGGCGACAGCCGCGACCACTTCCACGCCGGCCTCGACGTGCGCGCCGACGTCGGCTCGAAGGTGCTGGCGGTGTTCCCGTCCAAGGTATCGGATCCGTATGCCAACTGGGGCTTCGACTCGCTCAGCGAAGGCATCAGCGTCGGACCGCTGTCCTATATCCACATGCGGGTCGGCCGCGATACCCGCGGCCGGCCGCTCGACCCGCGCTTCCAGGTGTTGACCGGCGAACGCGGCAAGGCCGAGCGCGTGCGGGTGCCGCGCGGTACCCGCTTCGCCGTGGGCGACCCGCTCGGCACCATCAATGCGATGGCCCACGTCCACCTCGACTATTACCAGGGCGGCGCGGTGATCAATCCGCTCAGCCTGCCTTTCGTCGGCTTCACCGACACCGTGGCGCCGCGCATCAACAGCATCGCCCTGTTCGACAGCACCGGCAAGCGCCTGCGCCCGCCAAGCGGTACGCGCAAGCGCCCGGTCGCGGACAAGCGCCTGCGCCTGCCCCGTTCGCTGGGCGAAGTGAACATCGTGGTCGATGCCTACGACCAGGTGGACGGCAACCTGGCGCGGCGCCGCCTCGGCCTGTACAAGCTCGGCTACCAGCTGCTGCGCGCCGACGGCACGCCGATGCCGGGCCACGAGCGCCCGCTGATCACCCAGGTCTACGATCGCCTGCCGCGCAACCCGGACGCGGTCAAGGCCGTCTACGCGCCCAACAGCGGGATCACCGTGTACGGCAGCAAGGCCACCCACTTCGCCTATGCGCTGCACAGCCGCTTACAGGATGGCGAGGTGGAAACCGGGAGCTGGCAGCTCGGCAACGTTGCGCCGGGCGAATACATCCTGCGCATCTACGCGGCCGACTATGCCGGCCAGGTCGCGCTCGAAGGCCGCGACCTATCGCTCGTTATCGAGTGAGCCTACAATGAATATCGGGCTGCGGCACATTCGGGCCGCGGCGGCATCTGTGCAAGGCAAGACTTGCCACAGGAGGTCATCATGGACCGATATGACGTACTCATCGCCGGCGCAGGCCCGACCGGCATGGTGCTGGCGCTGTCGCTGGCAAAGCAGGGCATCCGGGTCTGCATCGTCGACAAGGCCGACGGTCCCGGCACCACCTCGCGCGCCATGGCGGTGCAGGCGCGCACGCTGGAGCTGTACCGTCCGCTCGGGCTGGCCGAGGAAGTGGCTGCCGCCGGGCGGCCCAACCCCTGCATCAACCTGTGGGTCCGCGGCAAGCGCCGCGCCCAGCTGTCGCTGCGCGACGCCGGCGCCCGCCTGACACCCTACCCCTACGTGCTGATCTATCCGCAGGACGCGCACGAGCAGTTGCTGGTGCGCCACCTCGAGGCCGCCGGCGTGGTGATTCTCCGCCGCACCGAGCTGGCCGGCTTCGAAGAGAAGCAAGACCACGTGCTGGCCCGGCTGCGCCGCGCCAGCGGCGACGACCTGCAGGTCGAGGCGCGCTACCTGGCCGGCTGCGATGGCGCCCGGTCCTTCGTGCGGCGCCAGCTCGGCACCGGGTTCGGCGGCGGCACCTACGACCACATCTTCTACGTCGCCGACGTCCAGTCGCACGGCCAGGCCGCCAACGGCGAGATCCACCTGTCGCTCGAGACTTCCGACTTCGTCATCTTCCTGGCTTACGACGACGCCGGGCGCGGGCGCCTGGTCGGTACCATTCGAGAAGGTCACGGCGATGCCGATGCACTGGGCTTCAAGGACGTCAGCCACCGGGCGATGACCAGCCTCGGGCTGGAAGTCGAGCAGGTGCACTGGTTCTCGACCTACCGCGTGCACCACCGCGTGACCGACCACTACCGCAAGGGACGCGCCTTCCTGCTGGGCGACGCCGCCCACGTGCACAGTCCGGCCGGCGGCCAGGGCATGAATACCGGCATCGGCGACGCCGTCAACCTGGCCTGGAAGCTGGCCGCCGTGGTGCGCGGCGACGCCTCCGACAGCCTGCTCGACACCTACGAGCAGGAGCGGATCGCCTTCGCGCGCAAGCTGGTCGACACCACCGACCGCCTGTTCAGCTTCGTCACCGCGGAAAGCGGTTTCGCCGACTTCATGCGCACGCGCATCGCGCCGATGTTCGCCAGCGCCGCCTACGGCATCGGGCCGGTGCGCGAGATGATCTTCCGGATCCTGTCGCAAACCACGATCAGCTACCACGACAGTCCGCTCTCGAGCGGCGTGGCCGGCCGCGTGCACGGCGGCGACCGCCTGCCCTGGGTGCTGCGCGAAGACCTCGACAATTACGCGCCGCCGGGACGGATCGACTGGCAGGTCCACGTCTACGGCGAGGCCTACCCGGACCTGCGCGCCTGGTGCGAGCGCCACGGCATGATGTTGCGCGAGTTCGACTGGGGCGCCGAACACGATGAAGCCGGTTTCGCGCGTAATGCCGGCTACCTGCTGCGGCCGGACGGCTATGTGGCGCTATGCGACCCGGGCGCCTCGGCGCAGGGGCTGGAAGACTATTTCTGCGAGCTCGACTACCGGCGCTTCCGCCAGTGCCAGCCGGCTACGCTATGACGCCGGCATAAGATGCGTATATGCATTGGAATATTGTAGACATACTTGTCTACCAAGTTTATTGTCGGGGCATTCCTCAACGATCCCGGAGTGCCCCGCATGCTGAAACGATTCGCCGCCGCCCTGCTGCTGGCCGCCGCCGCCGCCACCCTTCCCGGCATGGCGGCCGACCTGCCCAACCACCCCTTCATCCACGTGAGCGGCGGCGCCGAATTCCACGTGATGCCCGACATCGGTGAAATCGACATCGACATCGTGTCGCTCGAACCCGATGCCGATGCCGCCTGGAAGCTGGTCAACGAGCGGCTCGATGCCAGCCGCGCGCTGTTCGCCCAGCATGGCGTCGCGGCGGAGGACATCTCCGTGCAGGATATCGTGCGCCGTCCGCGCAAGGTCGAGGTCCTGCCCGAAGGCCAGCCGGTGCCGATGGAGACCCGGGTCGCGCTGCACGTGACCGTGCGCGACCTGGGCCAGTGGACGCCCATGCTGCGCGCCCTGCTGGTCATGAAGGACCTCGAATCGCTGGCGGTGTCCTTCAACCGCAGCGACCGCGACAAGATCGAAACCGAGCTCCTCATGCAGGCGCTGGGGTCGGCCAAGCTCAAGGCGCAGAACATCGCGCGCGGCCTTGGTGCCAGGCTGGGGCCGGCAACCGGCGTGTCGCCGGGACCGCTGAAGAACCTGTCCCATTCGATGGGCATGGCAAGCGATCCGAACGCGCGCAATATCGGCGACCGGCGCACCCCGCCGAGGTCGGACATGGCGCTGGTCCAGGCGATGCGGCTGGCGCAGGGTGTCGATGTGATCTACCGGATCGGCGGCAAATAAGCGGAAAATCGCACCGTCCTGGTGCGGCGGCGCAAACAGCCGCGATCATCGCTGTTCGGCGCCGGCAATCTGTTGTAACTTGTGCGGTGGAACTGTCTTTACTATCTAGCCAGGAGACCCCACATGCAGCCCAGCATCAAGCTCATCGCACTCGCCGCCGCACTTGCCACCGGCAGCGTACACGCACAGCAGGTCGTCAAGATCGGCCACGTCGGGCCGGTCTCCGGCCCCAACGCCCACCTCGGCAAGGACAACGAGAACGCCGCACGCATGGCGATCGACGAACTCAACGCCAAGGGCTTCACGCTCGGCGGCCAGAAAGTACGCTTGCAGCTGCTGGCCGAGGACGACGGCAGCGATCCGAAGCAGGGAACGGCGGTGGCCCAGAAGCTGGTCGACGCCAAGGTCAACGGCATCGTCGGCCACTTGAATTCGGGCACCACGGTGCCGGCCTCGAAGATCTACCACGACGCCGGGCTGGTGCAGATCTCGCCCGCCACCACCGCCACGCAATACACGAAGCAGAAATTCCCGGGCGCCTTCCGCGTGGTCGCCAACGACGCCAAGCTGGGCGGCACCCTGGGCCGCTACGCGGTCGACACCCTGAAGGCCAAGAACATCGCCATCATCGACGACCGCACCACCTACGGCCAGGGCGTGGCGCAGGAATTCGCGCGCGGTGCGAAGGGACCGGGGGTGCGCATCGTCGCCAAGGAGTTCACCACCTCGACCGCCACCGACTACACCGCCATCCTGACCAAGATCCGCGGCGCGAAGCCCGACCTGATTTTCTTCGGCGGCATGGATTCGGTGGCCGGGCCGATGCTCAAGCAGATGAAGACCCTCGGCATCACGGCGAAGTTCATGGGCGGCGACGGCATCTGCACCGAAGCGCTGGGCCGGCTCGCGGGCGACGCGGTGGGTGAAGGAAAGGTAGTGTGCGCCGAAGCCGGCGGCGTGAAAGGCGCGCAGGAGCAGGTCATGACCGACTTCCGCGCCCGCTTCCGCCAGAAGACCGGGGCCGACGTGCAGCTCTACGCACCCTACGTGTACGACGCGGTGATGGTGATGGCGGCCGCGATGCAGAACGCGAAGTCGGCCGAGCCCGCGAAGTACCTGCCGGAGCTGAAGAAGATCAGGTACGAAGGCGTGACCGGGACCATCCAGTTCGACGGATTCGGCGACATCCAGAACGGCGCGTTGACGCTGTTCACCTACAAAGGCGGCAAGCGCAGCCGGATCGACGTGATCCGCTGAGCGATCGCCGAAAAAAAGCGCGCCTTGCTCACGCAGGCGCGCTTCTTGTTTCAGCGGCAGATTTATTTCTGCGCCATCACCCATTTCACCAGGCTGCGGGCTTCGGCCTCGCTCACCTGCGGGTTGGCCGGCATCGGGACCGGGCCCCAGACGCCTGCGCCGCCTTTCATGACCTTCTGCACCAGCTTGTCCTCGGCGCCCTTCTGGCCATTGTACTTGGCGGCAACGTCCTTGTAGGCGGGGCCGACCAGCTTGTTGGCCACGGCGTGGCAAGCCATGCAGTTCTTGGCTTTCGCCAGGTCGGCTTGTGCGAACGCGCTGGTGGAAGCGAAGGCCGACATCACCACACACAACAACAAAGACCGTTTCATTTGTTTCTCCAGGTTCATGACAAGCTCATTCTACCGTGGTTTTTCGCTGGCTTCATGCAGGGATACACTCTGTAACCAAGAGGCGGCAGGACGTTGACGAATTTCCACAAATTGTAAAATTTTTCCACACAGAAACGTTTTGTTTGTAATATGCATGCTGAAGGAGTCTTCCATGCCGCTCATCCTGATCATTGCCGCCCTGTGCGTGCTGCGCCTGTTCGAAGTCTGGCGTTTTGCCGAACTGTCCTGGTGGACCATCTCCGCCCTGATGGTGTGCGCCTTCGTCTGGTTCGAGTTCATCGAAAAGGCGCTCGGGCTCGACAAGAAGAAGGAACACAAGGTCCTCGACATCCACCGCGAAGCGCGCGTCAGGCAGACCTTCACCAAACGCCGCAAGACCTGATCTTCTCCGCCGATACGCCGCGTGTAGTGTGATATGTTCTACATATCACCGGGCCTGATCCATACACCACGCGTATCAATGAACCTCGAACTCCGCCAGCTCCGCCATTTCGTGACGGTCGCCGAAGAACTGCATTTCGGCCGCGCCGCCGAGCGCCTGCACATGACGCAGCCGCCGCTGTCGCAAAGCATCGCCGGGCTGGAAGAACTGCTCGGCGCCCCGCTGTTCCTGCGTAATCGCCGCCAGGTGGCCCTCACCGCCGCCGGCGGCGCCCTGCTGCCGGAAGCGCGCCGCATCCTGGAAGACGCCGGCGCCCTGCCGGCCCTGGTGCGCCGG
This sequence comes from Telluria sp. ZB4P36, assembly GCF_059685865.1. NCBI lineage: Bacteria > Pseudomonadati > Pseudomonadota > Betaproteobacteria > Burkholderiales > Oxalobacteraceae > Telluria > Telluria sp. ZB4P36. The sequence goes on along the minus strand of NZ_JCASIE010000005.1, from coordinate 201,105 downwards.
GTCGCCGCGGGCGAAGCGGGCCGCCTGACGCTGGCCTTCGTCTCCACCGCCGACTACAGCGTGCTGCCCGCGATCCTGCAGCGCTACCGCGCCGCCTTCCCGGACGTGGGACTGGTGCTGCGCGAAGCGACCTCCGACGTGCAGGCCGAGGAACTGCTGAGCGGCCGCATCGACGCCGGCTTCGTGATCCCGCCGCTGCCCGGCCATGCCGATGCCGCCCTCGATTACATGAAGGTGCTGGAAGAACCGCTGATCCTGTGCGCCCCCGCCGGGCTGGATGCCTTGCGCGGCACCGGGCCGGTACGCCTGCGCGACCTGCCGCCGCTGCCGCTGGTGATCTTCCCGCGCACCGCGGCGCCGGCCCTGCACGACGCCATCCTGTCGTGCTTCCGCGCGGCCGGCATCACCCCGGTCATCGGCCAGGAAGCGCTGCAGATGCAGACCATCGTCAGCCTGGTTTCCGGCGGCATGGGATTGGCACTTGTGCCACAATCCGTGTCGAACCTGATGCGCGTAGGCGTGGAATACCGTGCCCTGCTCGATCCCACGCCGCTGGCCGAAACCGGCCTGGCCTGGCGCCGCGATCATGACTCACCCGTGCTCAGGGGCTTCCTGGAACTACTCGAGAAAGACTAATTCATTATGCTGATTCATCCGCAGCCGGATCCCATCGCCTTTGCCATCGGACCGGTGCAGATCCACTGGTATGGCCTGATGTACGTGGTGGCCTTCGCCCTGTTCCTGATCCTGGGCCGGGTCCGCATCCGCCAGCCCCACATCGCCGCGCAAGGCTGGAAGGCCGAGGACCTGGACGACATGCTGTTCTACGGCATGCTCGGCGTGGTGCTGGGCGGCCGCCTGGGCGAAGTGCTGTTCTACCAGCCGGCCTACTTCTTCGACCACCCGCTCGAGATCTTCATGGTCTGGCGCGGCGGCATGTCCTTCCACGGCGGCTTTCTCGGCGTGCTGATCGCCATGGCCCTGTGGGCGCGCAAAGCTAAGCGCAACCTGCTCGACGTCTACGACTTCATCGCGCCGATGGTGCCGCTCGGGTATGCCGCCGGCCGCCTGGGCAACTTCATCAATGCCGAACTGCCGGGGCGCATCGCCGACCCCAGCCTGCCCTGGGCCATGCTGTGGCCGGGCGTCGAAGGTCCGCGCCACCCGTCGCCGCTGTACCAGATGCTGCTGGACGGGATCGTCGTGTTCCTGATCCTGTGGCCCTACGCGCGCAAGCAGCGTCCACGCCTGGCGGTGGGCGCCATGTTCACCCTGCTGTACGGCTGCGCGCGTTTCACCACCGAATACTTCCGGGTTCCCGACTGGGAAGTCAGCGTGCTTGGCGTGCCGGTCACTTCGGGCCAGATGCTGTCGCTGCCGATGATCGTCGGCGCCCTCATCATGCTGGCCTGGGCTTACCGCCAGCCGAACGGGCGCCCGGCAACCGCCTGACTATTCGAAGTCTTCGGCCAGGTTTTTCCAGCCGCGGCTCTTGGCGAAGGCGGTGAACTCCTCGGGCGCCTCGAGCACGATCAGTTTGCTCTCCTGCAGGCCCGGGTCGCTGTGCCCGAAGTCCGGGCCCTTGTAGCCGAGCGCGCGCAGGCGGTCGACGAGCTGGCGCACCAGCACCGTGTCCCTGAACGCGCCGGGCTCCAGCCTGTCCTTGAAGTCGACGTACACGTCGATGATCCCGTAGCCCTCGTCGAAGATGCGGATCGCCTTGACGTCGAGGGTACGGCCGTTGCCGTCCTTGGCCTGGAAGGGGCCGGACAGCTCGATGTCGGAATCGGTAGTCATGGCACCAGCATACCACCACCTTTCAGGAGGCGCGCGCCGCAAGGTGGTGGGCGACCAGGGCGTTGGCGTGGCCGTGTCCCAGGCCATGCTCGTCCTTGAGCCAGCCGACCAGCTCCATGTGCTTCATGCCCGGCTTGCCGGCCAGTAGGCCGAACCAGTGCGCGACCGGCTGGCCGTACTTTTTCTCGATCGAGGGGAAGTAGGAGGCCGGGCCCTTCGGTGTTGTCGATTCGCTCATGTTATTCTCCGTGCGTTGATGAGAGGTGCTTGCCTGTCTCGACGATCGGCGGGTGCGGAAATCGACATGCAGACAAAGAAAAAAACCAGGCGGCTTGGATGGTGGGTGGCACTGGCGGTGTTCGCCGTGCTGGCGCTCGCCGCCTTCTTCATCAGCTGGCGCCCTGCGCTCGCGCCGCAGGCCGCGCCGGCCCGCTTCGACCAGGCTCTGGTTGCGCGCGGCGCCAGGCTGGCGACGCTGGGCATGTGCGCGTCCTGCCACACGGCCGACCCAATCAAGCCCTTCGCCGGCGGCCTGGCCTTGACAACGCCCTTCGGCACCGTCTTCAGCACCAACATCACGCCCCATGCCGGCACCGGCATCGGCGGCTGGAGCCTGGAGGCCTTCGACCGCTCCATGCGCCAGGGCGTCTCGCGCGACGGCCGCCTGCTCTACCCCGCCTTCCCCTACAACCACTACACGAAACTGGCGCAGGACGACATGCTCGCCCTGTACGCCTACTTCATGACGCGCCCTGCCCTCGCGGCGCCGGCGCGCGAGAACCGGATGCGCTTCCCCTTCGGCTTCCGCCCGCTGCTGGCGTTCTGGAACCTGCTCTACCTCGACGAAACGCCCTGGAAGACCGACCCGCGGCAGCCGGCCGCCTGGAACCGCGGCGCCTACCTGGCCAACACGCTCGCACACTGCACGGCATGCCACACGCCGCGCAACGCGTTCGGCGGCCCCGATGTCAAGCGCCAGCTCGACGGCGGCGAGGCCGAGGACTGGTATGCACCGGCGCTGAATGCGCGATCCCAGACGCCGCTGCCGTGGACGCGCGCGCAGCTCACGCAGTACCTGCGTACCGGCATCGCGCCCGGCCACGCCATCGCGGGCGGCCCGATGCAGGACGTGGTGGTCCAGTTCGGACAGGCCGACGAGGCCGACGTCGCCGCCATCGCCATCTACATCCACGGCTTCCTGAAACAGGCGCCGGAGCGCGTCACGCCGGCACGCCGGGACGGCCCCCTGCCCGCCCCTGCCGACAAGGACCCCGACCTGGCGCGCATGCGCCTCGGCTACGAGACCTATACGATGGCCTGCGCCAGCTGCCACGACGCGGGGCGCGGCCTGAGTTCCGGCGCGGCGCTGCAGCTGCAGAAGGCGGTGGCCCTGTACGACCCCGTCCCGCGCAGCCTGGTCCGCATCGTACGCGAGGGCATCGTGCCGCCCGAGGGCGAAGCGGGGCGCTGGATGCCGGGCTTCGCCACGCTGCTGGGCGATGAACAGCTTACGGCGCTGGCGGCTTACCTGCGGCGCTATGGCGCGCAGGCCGAGCCCTGGCCAGGGCTCGACGAGACGGTGAAGAAAGCAAAGCAACCATGAGCACATACACCCTGCAGGTCAACGGCAAGCCGCACACCGTCGACGTCGATGCCGACACCCCGCTGCTCTACGTGCTGCGCAACGACCTGAAACTCAACGGCGCCAAGTTCGGCTGCGGCCTGGGCCAGTGCGGCTCCTGCACCGTGATGCTCGACAAGGAGGCGGTGATGTCCTGCCTGCTGCCGGTGTCGATGGTGGGAAGCCGCGCCGTGCGTACGGTGGAGTCGGGCGGCACGCGCTGGGTGCCGAGTTCGGTGCTGCAGCAGGCCTTTGTCGACGAGCAGGCGGCGCAGTGCGGCTACTGCATCGCCGGCATGATCATGCGTGCCACCGCCCTGTTCGAGCAGGTGGCCTCGCCCACCGACGCCCAGATCCGCAGCTGGATGCAGCCGAACCTGTGCCGCTGCGGCACCCACCTGCGCATCCTGCGCGCGGTGCGCCGCGCCGCCGACGTGCTGGCGGCCCAGCCGATCCGGAACTACTGATGGACCAGGCCCTCCAGCATCCCGGCCGGCGCCGCTTCCTGGCAAGCGGCGGCGCCCTGACCCTGTCCTTCGCGCTGCCCTTGCGCGCCGCGCCAGGCGCGCTGCCCGGCAGCCTGGCGGACCAGCCCTGGCTGGATGCCTGGATCCGGGTCGGCGCCGACAACCGGGTCACGGTCTTCACCGGCAAGGTGGAGCTGGGCCAGGGCATCAAGACCGCGCTGCTGCAGGTGGCCGCGCACGAACTGCAGATCGATCCGGGGCGCCTGATCCTGATCACCGCCGACACCGAACGCACGCCCGATGAAGGCTATACGGCCGGCAGCCACTCGATGCAGGACAGCGCCACCGCAATCCGCCACGCGGCGGCCCAGGTGCGCGCCCTGCTGCACCAACGGGCCGCGGCGCGCCTGCAGGTGCCGGCCGCATCGCTGGCCCAGGACAACAGCGTGTTCCGGGCGCCGGACGGGCGCCGCGTGAGCTTCAGCGAACTGGTGGCGGGCAGCGAGCAGCACGTGCGCGCGACCGATGCCCTGCCGCCGCGCATGGCGAACGCGCGGCGCCATATCGGGGTCACGCTGCCGCGGGTCGACATCCCCGGCAAGCTGAAAGGGCAACTGGCCTACCTGCAGGACATCCGCCTGCCGGCCATGATGCATGGCCGCGTGGTGCGCCCGCCTTCCCCCGATGCGCGCCTGCTCGGCGTCGACAGGGCGGCGGTGGCGCGCCTGCCCGGCGTGCTGGAAGTGGTGCAGGACGGCCGCTTCCTGGCCGTGATCGCGGACGAGGAGTACCGCGCCGTGAAGGCGGCCAAGGCCCTGGCGCAGGCGGCGCGCTGGGAGGTGCTGGCAAAGCCGCCGGCGACCCTGCCGGCCGGCCGCGACGTCGCCGCCCAGGTGCGCAGCCTGCCCTCCGCGCCGCAGCAGGTGCTGGCGCGCGGCGTGCCGGGAACGGCGGGCCGCAGCCTGCGCGCGCGTTACACCCGCCCCTATCAGCTGCACGCCTCGATCGGCCCTTCGTGTGCGATCGCCCTGCTGGAAGGCGGCCGCTATACGGTGTGGACGCATTCACAGGGCGTCTACCCGCTGCGCACCGCGCTGGCCGAGCTGCTGGGCGCGCCCGAGGAAGCGGTGCGCTGCATCCATGCCGAAGGGTCCGGCTGCTACGGCCACAACGGCGCCGACGACGTCGCGGCCGACGCGGTGCTGCTGGCGCGCGCCTTCCCCGACCTGCCGGTGCGGGTGCAGTGGATGCGCGAGGACGAACACGCCTGGGAACCTTTCGGCCCGGCGATGGTGGCGGAGGTGCGGGCGACCCTGGATGCGGCCGGCGCCATCGTCGACTGGCACTACGAGGTCTGGAGCCAGGCCCATGCCACCCGCCCCGGCAAGGCCGGCAACCTGCTGGCCGCCACCCTGCTGGCACGTCCATTTGCGCCGCCCGCGCCGAAGCCGATCCCGCAGCCGGAAGGCGGCGGCGACCGCAATGCGATTCCCTACTACGCGCTGCCGAACGCGCGCGTGACCCACCATTTCCAGCCGGCCGGCCCCTTCCGCACCTCGGCGCTGCGCTCGCTCGGCGCCTACTGCAACGTGTTCGCGATCGAAAGCTTCATGGACGAGCTGGCGCGCGCCGCGCGCGCCGACCCGGTGGCCTTCCGCCTGCGCCACCTGGCCGATCCGCGCGCCATCGAGGTTGCGAAGCTGGCGGCGGCCAGGTTCGGCTGGGATGCCTACAAGAAGACGCCGCGGCGCGGCCGCGGCTTCGCCTTCGCCCGCTACAAGAACTCGGCGGCCTACTGCGCCGTGGCGCTGGAAGTCGAGGTGGCGCTGGAGACGGGCTTCGTGCGCATCGTGCGCGGCGATGCGGCGGTCGATTGCGGCGAGGTGGTCAGCCCCGACGGCGTGCGCAACCAGATCGAGGGCGGCATCCTCCAGTCGGCCAGCTGGACCCTGCTGGAAGCGGTGCGCTTCGATGCCGGCCGGGTGCTGAGCCAGGACTGGGCCGGCTATCCGATCCTGCGTTTCAACGGGGTGCCGGACCGCCTCGCCGTGCACCTGCTGGACCGGCCGGGCCAGCCCTTCCTGGGCACCGGCGAAGCGGCCCAGGGACCGGCCGCGGCGGCGCTGGCGAACGCGGTGGCGGATGCCTGCGGCCTGCGCGTGCGCGACCTGCCGCTGGACCGCGCGCGCATGCGCCGGCTTCAGGCCTGACGCGAGGCCAGCCTTGCACCCTCGCCGATTGCGGGGGCCAGCGCGCGCAGGCCGCTGCGCAGGCTGGCCTCGCGATCGATCAGGAAGGCCACCAGCAGCACCAGGCCGGTGAAGGTCGTGCTCAGGTTGCGCAATTCTCCGGTGGCGCAAAAGGCCAGGAACAGCGGCAGGTTGACCAGCGCGCAGAGCGCCAGGTGGCGGCGCAGCACGCGCGGCGCCAGCGGCCAGGCGCGCCACAGCACGATCCCCAGCACCGCCAGGGTGCCGACGAAGGCGCGCGACGGACCCACCAGGCCATAGGTGGTCTCGAGGCGGAAGTAGGGATTGCCCGACAAATAGGCCGCGACGTTCGCCTGCAGGTGGAATTCGAGCGCGCCGCCGAAGGCGTCGAGGTAGGCCGCCTTCAGCGCCAGGTTCATCAGGCCGGCCAGCAGCACCAGCAGGCCGATCGCCAGCCAGGCCGTGCGGCGCGACAGCCGGCTGCGCAGCAGCGGATACAAGGCCGGCAGCACGAAGAAGAAGGTCTCCTTGTTCAGGGTTGCCACCAGCACCAGCGCCGCCAGCGCCAGCAGCCGGGCGCGCAGGGCCAGCAGGAAGGCCAGGCTGGCGAACAGCAGTTCGACCGTGTCGTAGAAGTAGCCGCCCACGGTCTGCAGGTAGGGGAAACTCAATGCGAAGGCGGTCGGCGCCAGCACCGCGGCCAGCGGCGAGACGTTAAAGTGCAGCAGGATCCGGCGCAGCACGAACAGGCTGCCCAGCAGCGCGAGGAAGCTGAGGTAGTACACGACCGCGTAGCGGAAGCGCTCGCCGTCCGTGCTGCCGGGATGGCTCTTGGCGAAGACCTCTTCGGGACGGAAGCGTCTGGCGACCCGCTCCTTGAGGCGCTCCGGGGCGAGGGCATCGAGGCGGCGCGCCAGGTCCGGCAGCAGCTGGCGGTAGACGAAGGGCTTGTGCGCCCCCATCTCGAGCATGGCCGAGACGCCGAAGCGCGGATCGCCGTCGCGCAGTCCCCACTTGCCGGCAAAGCCCGAGAAGGCGGCCGCCGCCACGATCCAGAAGAAGGCGAACAGCAGGAAGCCCGCCGCGACACGCGACATCGCGCCCTGCCCGGCGGGCGACGCTGCTTGAAGAAGGCGGATGGTATCGGCTGACATATGTGTGTATGCGACGGTACCGAAGCCGCGCCGCCGCGTCAACATGTATGCACGGCCTAGTTGAACGCTTTCCAGAACATGTAGGCCGCCAGCGCATACAGGATCACCGCGAACACCTGCTGCAGCCGGCGCACCGGCATCCGGTGCGCGGTGCGTGCGCCGACCGGCGCCATCGTCACGCTGGCCAGCACGATGATGGCCAGCGCCGGCAGGTAGATGAAGCCGAGCGCGTATTCCGGCAGCCCGGGCTCGCCCCAGCCGAAATAAATATTCGAGATGGTCCCCGACAGTGCGATCGGGAAGCCCAGCGCCGCGCTGGTGGCGACCGCATTGTGGATGCTTACTCCGCACCAGGTCATGAAGGGCACCGACACGAAGCCGCCGCCGGCGCCGACGATGCCCGACAGCGTGCCGATGAAGCCGCCGGTGGCGAACATCCCCGCCGTCCCCGGCAGTGCACGGGCGGCCGCCGGCTTTTTCCAGATCAGCATCTGGGTGGCCGAGAAGGCGACGAAGACGCCGAAGAAGGCCGCCAGTACCGAGGAATCCATCTGCTTGCCGATCCAGGGACCGATCCAGGAACCGACCAGGATGCCAGGCGCCAGCAGCTTCACCACGGGCCACAGCACCGCGCCGTGCTGGTGGTGGGCGCGCACCGAGGACAGGGAGGTGAACAGGATGGTCGCGAGCGAGGTCGCGATCACCATGTGGATGGTCAGCTCCGGCGCAATGCCGCGCGCCGTGAAGATCATCGTGATGAATGGCACCAGGATCATGCCGCCGCCGATGCCGAGCAGCCCGGCCGCGAAGCCGCCGAAGGCGCCCATGGCCAGCAGGGCCAGGATCAGGCCGATGTCCATCAGCGCTTCCCTTCGCGCACCAGGGCGACGATGGTGTTCCACTCCGCCTGCGTCACCGGCGACACCGACAGCCGGCTGCCCTTCTGCAGCAGCACCATGTCTTCCAGCCCCGGCGTGGCGCGCAGTTCGGCCAGCGGCAGGTAGCGCCCCGCTTCCAGCGCGCGCACGTCGACCGAGATCCAGCGCGGTTCTTCCTGCTTCGCCTTGGGGTCGTGGTAGGGGGAGGATGGATCGAACTGGGTGGCGTCCGGATAGGGGGCGCTGGCCACTTCGGCGATGCCGGCCACGCCGGGCACCGCGCAGCTGGAGTGGTAGAACAGGATGCCGTCGCCGGCCGACATGGCGTCGCGCATGAAGTTGCGCGCCTGGTAGTTGCGCACCCCGAACCAGGACACGGTCTTCGCGGGCGCCGCCAGCACGTCGTCGAAACTGACTTCGTCCGGTTCGGATTTCATCAACCAATAGCGCATCGCATCTCCATCACATCGCCCCATAAAAAAAGCGGCTGCGTACCAAGGTGCGCAACCGCTCGTGTGTGTAGCCCCGCCTGTGTCGTTATTGCCGGCATCCCGAACCAAAAGGCTCAAGGTGGTCGCAGTCAGCTCAATTTCGGGTTCGTCAGACTAGTGACGCTCGCGCCCACCAAGCATGTCCCACAACCTATGCGAAAGAATGGTTCAAGGAATATATGACAAATCTCGAACACCGCAGGGTAGAGCGCAGTTTACTCTGTTGGCCGAGCATGTCAACCGATTCCGAATTCAATCCCGACATTCAGGACAGGTTTTCCTGCGGCGCCAAGGCCTTGTCGAGGACGGTGTGCATCGCTTCCAGCTTCTGCTTGACTTCGAGGATCGACATGTCGGACAGCGGGCCCTGGGGCGATTTCACCGACAGGAATTCGGCCGCCACGCTGAGCGCCGCCATGACCGCGATGCGGTCGGTGCCCTTGACCTTGCCCGAGTCGCGCAGCGCGCACATCTTGCCGTCCAGGTAGCTGACCGCTTCGCGCAGGGTGCGCTCCTCGCCTTCGCGGCAGGCCAGGCGGTAAGGCTGGCCCATGATGGTGCAATCGAGATGGATCATTGGGTGGCCTCGCTGGCTTCGCCGTCGGCTTCGGGCGCCTCGGGTTCCTCCGGTGCGGGAAACTGCTCGAGCAACGCCTCGACGCGGCGCTGGGCCTCGTTCAGTCGCTCCTTGAACGCGAGATTCTCGGCGCTCAGCAGGCTGTTGGCCTGGCGCAGCAGGTAGTTCTCGGCACGCAGCGACTGGGTCAGCTGGGCGAGCCGGTCGATTTTGTCGGAGAGGTCTTGGAATTCGGAAATCATTCGACACTATAGGACTGAGATGGTTTTTCCGTCAACCGAATCGCAAGCGCGCGTCACGGCCTTGGCATCCAGTGTACCCTGCCCGGCTGTTGTCGGCGAGACCACGGCAAAACCCTGCTCAGCCCTCCATTACATTGGTCTTCGTCAAAAAAGTCGGTACGCGGACACACACAGCGTCTTGAAATGAGATGTTATGATCCCTATAATTAGCACTCGTTAGCAGAGAGTGCTAACAACTCTTTCGAAGCCGACGCCACCTGGCGGCGGCACTGAATCGCTAGTCAAACCACTGAAAAATAAGGAGTTTTGCATGAACCTTCGTCCTTTGCACGATCGCGTAATCGTGAAGCGTCTCGACCAGGAAACCAAAACTGCATCCGGCCTGATCATTCCTGATGCAGCCGCCGAGAAGCCGGACCAGGGTGAAATCCTCGCCGTCGGTAACGGCAAGGTGCAGGAAAACGGCCAGGTCCGTCCGCTGGAAGTGAAGGTCGGCGACCGCGTCCTGTTCGGCAAGTACTCGGGCCAGGCCGTCAAGGTCGATGGCCAGGAACTGCTGGTCATGCGCGAAGAAGACATCATGGCCGTCGTGGCCCTGTAATCTCGCATCCTCCCTCAATACCCTCGAAACCATTCGGAGAAACAAGACATGGCAGCTAAAGAAGTAATTTTCGGCGACGCAGCGCGCGCCAAGATGGTTGAAGGCGTCAACATCCTCGCCAACGCAGTCAAGGTCACCCTGGGCCCGAAAGGCCGCAACGTCGTGCTGGAGCGCTCGTTCGGCGCCCCGACCGTCACCAAGGACGGCGTCTCGGTCGCGAAAGAGATCGAACTGAAGGACAAGCTCCAGAACATGGGCGCGCAGATGGTCAAGGAAGTCGCTTCGAAGACCAGCGACAACGCCGGTGACGGCACCACCACCGCGACCGTGCTGGCACAAGCCATCGTCCGCGAAGGCATGAAGTTCGTTGCCGCCGGCATGAACCCGATGGACCTGAAGCGCGGCATCGACAAGGCCGTCGCCGCCACCGTCGAAGAACTGAAGAAGATCGCCAAGCCGACCACGACCTCGAAAGAGATCGCACAAGTCGGCGCCATCTCGGCCAACTCGGAAACCTCGATCGGCGAGCGCATTGCCGAGGCAATGGAAAAAGTCGGCAAGGAAGGCGTCATCACCGTCGAAGACGGCAAGTCGCTGAACGACGAGCTGGACATCGTGGAAGGCATGCAGTTCGACCGCGGCTACCTGTCGCCGTACTTCATCAACAACCCGGACAAGCAGGTCGCCGTTCACGAGAACCCGTTCATCCTGCTGTGCGACAAGAAGATCTCGAACATCCGTGACCTGCTGCCGGTGCTCGAGCAAGTCGCCAAGGCCGGCCGTCCGCTGGTGATCGTCGCCGAAGACATCGAAGGCGAAGCGCTGGCGACCCTGGTGGTCAACAACATCCGTGGCATCCTGAAGACCGTCGCCGTCAAGGCGCCTGGCTTCGGCGACCGCCGCAAGGCCATGCTGGAAGACATCGCCATCCTGACCGGTGGCCAGGTGATCGCCGAAGAAGTCGGCCTGACCCTGGAAAAGGTCACGCTGAACGAACTGGGCCAGGCCAAGCGCGTCGAAGTGGGCAAGGAAAACACCATCATCATCGACGGCGCCGGCGCCGCTGAAGCGATCGAAGCACGCGTCAAGATGGTCCGCGTCCAGATCGAAGAAGCGACCTCGGACTACGACCGCGAAAAACTGCAAGAGCGCGTGGCCAAGCTGGCCGGCGGCGTTGCCGTGATCCGCGTCGGTGCAGCCACCGAAGTCGAGATGAAAGAGAAGAAGGCACGCGTGGAAGACGCGCTGCACGCTACCCGCGCTGCCGTGGAAGAAGGCATCGTCCCGGGCGGCGGCGTGGCCCTGCTGCGCGCGCGTTCGAACATCGACATCAAGGGCGACAACCCTGACCAGGACGCAGGCATCAAGATCGTCCTGCGCGCCATGGAAGAGCCGCTGCGCATGATCGTCCAGAACGCCGGCGACGAGCCGTCGGTCGTGGTGGCAGCCGTCATCGCCGGCACCGGCAACTACGGCTACAACGCCGCCAACGGCACCTACGGCGACATGGTCGAAATGGGCGTGCTGGATCCGGCCAAGGTCACCCGTTCGGCCCTGCAGAACGCAGCGTCGATCGCCGGCCTGATGCTGACCACCGACTGCATGGTCTCGGAAGTCACCGAAGACAAGCCGGCCGGCGGCATGGGCGGCATGGGTGGCATGGGCGGCATGGGCGGCATGGACGGCATGATGTAATTGTGCTGGCCAGGCGCCGGTTCGTTCCGGCGCCGTCCACCTCGAGAAAGCCTGTAAGGTTAACGCCTTGCAGGCTTTTTTCTTTTGGAGGCGAGCATGGCAAGCGTGAATGCGGACGAACTCGAGAATGCGGTGATCCTGGCCGATCCGCCGCGCGCCGGCAGGGCCTGGGTCTGCCCTGCCACCGGCGCAGTGCTGGTCAAGGCCGACATGGTGGGCAGCCACACGCCGTTGCCGGAGGATATCCACAACGACGCAAAATACATCCCGGTGCCCGGGTGCAGCCGCCTCGGCCTGGGCCAGGCCCTCGTGCTCGATTTCGTGCGCCGGCACCTGCCCGGCGAAGAGGATACGGTGGGCGCGATGCTGCGCGGCGCGGGCGGCTTCGAACGTTTTGCCAGGCTGGCGCAGGAACGCGGCCTGCTCGCCGCCTGGCATGCCTTCCGTCAGGAGCGCACCGTGGCTGCCCTGCGCGCATGGTGCGAAGCCAAGGGCTTGCAGCTGGGTTCCTGACGCAGCGCGGCGGCGCCATCCCCTACCCTGAGGTGGAGCAGTGTCGCCATCATCAGGAAGGACGGGTACAGCCAGCCGCCGCCGGGAACCATCGCCGTCCAGCCATTGCCGGTGTGCGCGACCAGGGCGCCGGCCAGCAGGGGCAGCAATGCCAGCGAGGCCACGCGACCATGGATGCCGAGGATGATCAGGACGCCGCCCGCCAGTTCCAGCAGCGCGACCGGCCACGCGATCGGCGTGGGCATGCCTTGCGCATTGAGGAAGGCGGCAAGTGCGGGCATACTGAAGGCCGCCAGCTTCAGGAAGGCGTGCGACAGCCAGGTGGCGCCGAGCGCGAGGCGCAGCAGCAATGCGGCGTAAGGGGCGATGCTGTAGCGTTTCATGATCTGCCTTTGCAAAGTGGTTGGAAGTGCGTTCACTCTAGCCATGCAGGGCCTCCATTAAAATAAGCAGCCATGAAACCACCCCCTGCAAACATGCAAGCGAAGCTGGGCCTGCCGGACCTCGAAATCATCCTGGCCCTGCACCGCGGCCGTACCCTGGCGCGGGCTGCCGAACGGATGCAGGTGGATGCGTCCACGGTATTTCGCGCGATCCGGCGCATCGAGAAGGACATCGGCGAACTGCTGTTCGATCGCGGCCGCCACGGCTATGCCGCCACCACGCTCGGACGCGCCCTCGCCGCGCATGCGGAGCGCATCGAACGACAGCTCGAGGAAGCGCGCGAGACCGCCTTCAACCAGGACGCCGAGCCTTCCGGCCTGCTGCGCATCACGCTCACCGAGACCCTGTTCCACACCGTGCTGTTGCCGGTGCTGCCGCGCTTCAGCGCCGCCTTTCCGCGCATCGCCCTCGAGCTGGTGACCTCGAATGCGATCGCCAACCTGGGGTAGCGCGAGGCCGATATCGCCATCCGCGTCACCAATGCGCCGCCGGAACACCTGGTCGGCATCCGGCTCGGCACCATGCGCTCGGCGCTGTGGGGCGGCAGGGATTACCTGGCCGCGCAGCCGGCCGACCGCCAGCTCGTGGAGATGGACTGGATCGCCCTGGACGACAGCCTGGCGGAGCACCCCTCGCAGCTATGGCGCCGCGAGGCCCTGCCGGCGGTGACGCCACGCTACAAGGTCGGCAACCTGCTGGCGGTCGCGGGCGCCGTGGTGAACGGCCTGGGCGTCGGGGTGGTGCCACTGGCGGTGATGCGCGGGCATCCGCAGGTGGAGATGATCGGCGATCCCTTGCCCGGGCTGGACATCGGCCTGTGGGCGCTGGCCCATCCCGATACCCGCTACCTCGGGCGGATGAAGGCCATGTTCGATTTCCTGCGCACGTCCATCGCCTTGCCCGAGGCCGGCACGCGCCTGTCCTGACGGGCGCCACCTCCCCTCCCATGCACTGGGTATTGACGGGGTCCTGGCGCGATGCTACTGTACTAACCGTACTAGTACAGTCTGGAGACCGCATGAGCCGCCGAACACCCCTGATGCTCAACATCGCCACCGGCGACACCCGCCCGATCAACCGCCAGATCGTCGACGGCGTACGCCGCCTGATCGCCGGCGGCGAGCTGCCGGTGGGCGCCGCCCTGCCCAGCGTGCGCGGCCTGGCCCAGCAGCTGTCGATCAATCCGAACACCGTGGCCAAGGCCTACGGCGAACTGGCCGCCGAAGGCTGGGTCGAAGCGCGCGCGGGCCTCGGCTTGTTCGTGCTGCCGCCACGCCAGCTGCTGTCGGATGCCGAGCGCGAACGCCGCCTGGGCGAGGCGGTCGACCGCTTCACCGGCGACGTCATCGGCCTGGGCTATACCAACGACGAAGTGCTCGACCGTGTTGCCGGCGAGCTGGCCGCCTGCCTGCCGCGCAAGCTCGCATAAGGATTAGCATGAACGACTTCGTCATCTCGACCGACCGGCTGTGCCTGTCCTACAAGGGCAAGCAAGCCCTCGACCACCTGAGCCTGCACCTGCCGCGCGGCGGCGTGCATGCCATCGTCGGCGCCAACGGCGCCGGCAAGTCCACCCTGTTCCGCGTGCTGCTCGGCTTCGCCTGCGCCGACAGCGGCTCCGCCTCGGTGCTGGGCTGCGACAGCCGCCTCCTATCCCCGCAGCTGCGCTCGCGCATCGGCTTCGTCAATGAAGAGCACACCCTGCCGGCCTGGATGCGGGTCGCGGAACTGGCCAACATGCAGCGCCGTCTCTACCCGCTGTGGAACGATGCGCGCTACCGCCAGGTGCTGGCCAACTTCAACGTCGCCGACCGCCAGCGGATCGCCGAGCTGTCGCGCGGCGAACGCGCCGGCGTCAGCCTGGCCCTCGCCCTGGCGCAGGGGCCGGAACTGCTGATCCTCGACGAACCCACGCTCGGCCTGGACGTCGTGGCCAAGCGCGCCTTCCTCGACGCCCTGCTGCAGACCAGCCTGGACGACGGCGCCACCGTCGTCTACTGCTCGCACCAGATGGAAGAGATCGAGCGCGTCGCCGACAACCTCGTGATCCTCGAGCGCGGCCTGCTGCGCCACATGTCGCCGCCCGGCGACTTCTGCGAGCGGGTCAGCCTGTGGATCGCCGACTTCCCCTTCCGCCAACCCGAAGCCGCCCACCTGCCCGGCGTGCTCGAGATGCGCGTGATCGACGGCCTGACCCACCTGGTGGTGTTCGACGGCGGCATCGATTTCGGCCACCGCCTGCGCCTGATGGGTGCACGACCGGCTACGGCGAACGCTATATGCGGGCGCGCCGGGCGCCGACTACGGCAACGGCCGCGTGCAGGCCGACATCATCGACGGCGTGCGCTGGCTGCTGGCCCAGGGCGTCGGCGATCCGCGGCGCCTCGGCATCGCGGGTTCGTCCTTCGGCGGCTATGCCACCCTGCTGGCGCTGAGCCATACACCGGACATGTTCCGCTTCGGCCTGGCGGGCCAGCCGCCCACCGACTTCGCCCGCAACATGCGGGTGTCGGCAGCGGCGCCGGCCAGGCCGGGCGAGCGGCCGCTGCGCCGGGTGCTGGCGGCAGTGGGCATCGACCCGGACGATCCGGCGCAGATGCAGCCGATAGCGCGCGCCGCGCCCGTGCGCCTGGCCGCGCAGGTGCGCACACCGCTGCTGGTGATCGCCGGCGGCAAGGACGAACTGGTCGAGGTGGAGGCGGTCGCCGACTATGTCGCCCGCCTGCAGGAACTGGGCAAGCCGGTCAGCCTGCTGGTCGATCCCGAGGAAGGCCACAATGCCCGCAACCCGCTGGCGCGCAAGGCGCAGATGCACCTGCTGCTGCGGATGCTGCATCGTTACCTGGGCGCCCCGCCGCCGCCGGCCCCAGGGGCCGACCTGGCGCGCTACCTCGCCCGCAACTTGCGGGCCGATGCTGCCCTGGGCCAGTGATTGTTGCCGCTGCAACACACGGCGTGTAGACTTGCAGCTCACACTACGAGGCACTCCATGTCGACACGCGCTGCAATCCGTCCTTCCCTGTCCCTGCTGGCCGCTGCCCTGGTCGTGGCCCTGGCGGCCACCGGCTGCAAGCGCGCCGAGCGCGAGGAAGCGAAGCCGGCACCCGCGGTCGTCAAGGAAGCGCCGCTGCGCAGCAAGGAGCAGGCAATGACGGCCCTGCTCGCCGTGCCGGAACTGAAGGCCTGGTCCGAGCAGATCGAGAAGCGCTCGAAGGGCAAGGCCCACGGCGCGGTCATCGAGGACGATCCGGTGCCGCGCGAGATCAGCGGCAAGAAGTATTACCAGCTGAGCTTCGTCGAAAACCGCGCCGCCGACGTGCGCCGCCGCGAAAGCTTCCTCGTTTCGCAGCAGGGGGACGAGATCCTGGTGGAAGATGCCGAGGCAGATACGCTGCTCACACTGCAGGAATGGCGGCGCAGGATCGAGCGGGTCGAGCTCAAGAGCGCAGACTAGGCCGGCAGGCGCAACACCTCCACCCGCTCCAGCTGCGCGCTCGACATATACCAGTCGTTGATCACCAGTTCCAGCTGGTCCACCCGCATGCTGCCCAGCGGCTCGTCGCGCAGTTCCGCCAGCAGCGCCGCAAAGCGGGACGGGTTCCGCAAGGGCGCGGCAAAGCGGAACAGGGTCGCATGGGCGGTCACCAGGCGGTAGCGCTGGTCGAGCGTGCCGGCCAGGCCGCGCGCCAGCAATTCGCCGCGCAGGCGTTCACGCAAGCCTTCCAGCGCCGGGCCGCGGGGAACACCGCGCGCCAGCACCGCGCCGCGCGACAGCGCGATGCCGTCGAAGTCGATCTCGAAGGCCGCCATGCCGTCCAGCGCCGCATGCACGGCAGCGCGGTACTCCTCCAACCTGCCCACCTGGGCGGCCGGATCTTCCGTGGCGGTGAACAGGGACAGGACGGTGAGGTGCATGTCGGCAGGGGGATGGCGGTACTGATCCGGTTCGGCGGCGGCCAGCCGGCCGAGCAGCGCATCGAAACGCGCCGCCAGCGCCGCGCCGGGACGCGCGACCAGGGTCAGGCCGCGGCGCGTATCGGGTCCGGCGGCGAGGCGCTCGTCGCGGTCGATGTCGCCGGCGGCGATCGCGCCATAAGCGCGCTCCCACATGGCGGCGTAATGGGCGTGCAGGTCGGACGAAGGCGGACTGTTCGTCATGCCGCCGGCTCAGCTATCCAGGTGCGAGATCAACAGCCTGCGCTGTTCGATGTCCTGCGCTTCACCGTGCTGGCCATCCACCGAGATCCCCACCGCCAGGATGTCGATCAGCAGCAGCTGCAGGATGCGCGAGATCATCGACAGGAAGCTGGTGCTGTCTTCCGCATGGTCCACCGCCAGGCAGACCGTGGCCTTGCGTGCCAAAGGCGACTGGCTGTTGCTGATGGCGATCACGTCGGCGCCGGCGGCGCGGGCGATGTCCACCGCCTCCAGCAATTCGGCGATGCTGCCCGAATTCGACACGGCAATGACGACGTCGCCCGGTTGCAGCAGTTCGGCCGCGAGGCGGAACAGGTGCGAGTCGCCGTACAGCGAGGTCGGAATACGGAAGCGGAAGAATTTGTGCTGTCCGTCCAGCGCCACCGCGCGCGAATTCCCCATCGCGAAGAACTCGACGCGGCGCGCCCGGCTCACCAGTTCGATGGCGCGGTCGAGCGCGCGCACGTCGAGCTGGTCGCGGAAGCGCAGGATCGCCGACACCGTGTTGTCGATCACCTTGGCCGACAGGTCGTGGGTGCTGTCGCTGAAACGCACCTGGCTGTGGCGCACCGGGATCGAGCCGGTCAGGCTGCTCGCGAATTTCAGCTTGAAGTCGGCCAGGCCCTGGAAGCCGAGCGAGCGGCAGAAACGGATCACGGTCGGCTGGCTCACAACCGCCAGGCGCGCGATCTCGGCGATCGGCTCGTTCAGCACCAGGCGCGGCTGTTCCAGCACCAGGGCCGCCACGCGCTGCTCGGCCGGACTGAGGGCGTGGCGCAGCTGCTGGACCCGTTCCATCAGGGTGTTGGCGCCGCTGCGGCCGCGCAGGTGCTCGGCAAGGATGCTCGCCACCCCGCGCAAGGCCGGGTTGGGCGCGGTGATGACATAGGTCGGGATGCCGGCCAGGTAGCGTGAAAAGCGGCCCTTGGCCTCGAAGCGGGCGCGGAAGGGCGAGCCGGCAAACCATTCGCCCATGCGCGGCACGATGCCGCCGCCGATGAAGATGCCCCCAAAAGCGCCCAGCGTCACCGCCAGGTTGGCGGCGGCGCCGCCCAGCATGCCGCAAAAGCATTCCAGGGTTTCCAGGCACAGCGGGTCCTGCTGGTCGAGCGCGCAGGCGATGATGTCGGCCGCCTTGCGCTGCGGCGCTGCGATGTTGTTACGCTCGGCCAGCGCGCGGTGGATGATTTCCATGCCGGGGCCGGAGATCAGGCGTTCGTTCGAGACGTGCTGCCACTCCTTCCATGCGGTCTGCAGGATGGCGAACTCGCGCTCGTCGGCCGGGGCGAAGTTGACATGCCCCCCTTCGCTGCCGAGGGTGACGACACCGTCGGCGGTCGGGATCACGCCCGACACGCCCAGGCCCGTACCCGGCCCCAGCACGCCGACCACGGCGTTCGGCGCCGGCGCGCCCTGCCCCACCTGCATCAGGTCGGCCGGAGCGAAGCCGGGGATGGCCATCGCCAGCGCGGTGAAGTCGTTGACGATCAGGAGGGTGCTCAAGCCCAGCTCGCGCCGCACCGCGTCGGTCGAGAACTGCCAGTCGCGGTTGGTCATGCGGACGAAGTCGCCGCTGATCGGGTTGGCCACCGCCAGGGCCGCGTGGTGCAGCTTGACGCCGCCATGGTCTTGCAGGTAGTGGCGCAGCAGCGGGACGATGCCGTCGAAATCCTCGCACTTGAGCACGCGCACGGCGCTGAACACGCCGGGCGCGGTCTGCAGGGCGAAGCGCGCGTGGGTGGCGCCGATGTCGGCCAGCAGGCGCGCTCCGTCGGCGAAGGCGCTGCGCGCGGACTTGTCGAGCTCCCCCGCGCTCTCCATTACCGAGCGCCCGGGATACTGCCGAACCAGGCGCCGTAGGGCGGGAGGGTGACTTTGCCGCCAACTGCCTGCCCCGGCAGCCCATGCGCATCCAGCCCCTGCGCCGCCGCGCTTTCCGGCCAGTCGAAGCTGACTTCACGGTTCGAGAGGTTGAAGGCGGCCAGCACGCTGTCCATGCCTGCCACGTCGCGGCGCAGGGCCAGCACCGGCTCCGGCGCATCGAAGAAGGCGATCTCGCCGCGGGTCAGCTGCGGCATGCTGCGGCGCCAGGCAATGAAGCGGCGCTGGAAGTTCAGCATCGACGCCGGATCGCGGTCCTGCTGCGCGACGCTGGCCGCGCGGTGCGGCTCGGCCACCGGCAGCCACGGGGTGCCGGTGGTGAAGCCGGCATGCGGCGCCTCACGCGTCCAGGGCATCGGGGTGCGGCAGCCGTCGCGGCCCTTGAACTCGGGCCAGAAGGTGATGCCGTAGGGGTCCTGCAGCAGCTCATACGGCACCTCCGCTTCGCTCAAGGCCAGCTCGTCGCCCTGGTACAGGCAAGGGGTACCCTTGAGCGAGAGCTGCATGGCCAGCACCAGCTTGGCCAAGGCCGGGGTCGCGCTTTGACCTTCCGCGCCGCCCCAGCGGGTGACAACGCGGATGGCGTCGTGGTTGCCGACCGACCAGGAGGCCCAGCCATCCTTCACGCGCTCCCTGAAATCCTCGACCTGCTTGCGGATATGGGCAGCCGTGAACTGCGGCGTGAGCAGGTTGAAGCTGTAGGCCATGTGCAGCTTGTCGCCGCCCTCGGTGTACTCGGCCATCTGCGCCAGCGCGTCATCGGAGCTGACCTCGCCGATCGAGACCGCGCCGAACTCGTTCAGCTGGGCGCGCACGCGCTGCAGGAAGGCGATGTTCTCCGGCTGGGTCTTGTCGTACAGGTGGGCCTGCATGCCGTAGGGGTTCACGTCGGTCACGGTCGAGGTGTCGCGCACCAGGGCCGGCGGGTTGCTGCGCAACTGGCGGTCGTGGAAGTGGAACACGCAGGCGTCCATGCGCACGCCGTCCACGCCGCGCGCCAGCCAGAAGCGCTGCGCATCCAGGTGGGCTTGCTGCACTTCCGGGTTGTGGAAGTTCAGCTGCGGCTGGCTGACCAGGAAGTTGTGCATGTAGTACTGCTTGCGGCGGGTATCCCACTGCCAGGCCGAACCGCCGAACACCGACAGCCAGTTATTCGGCGGGCAGCCGTCCGGGAGCGGATCGGCCCACACATACCAGTCCGACTTCGGATTGTCGCGCCTCTTGCGGCTTTCGGCGAACCAGGGATGGGTGTCGGCGGTGTGCGACATCACCTGGTCGATCATGATCTTCAGGCCCAGGCCGTGCGCCTTGGCGACCAGTTTGTCGAAGTCGTCCAGGGTGCCGAACAGCGGGTCGACGTCGCAGTAGTCGGCGATGTCGTAGCCGAAGTCCTTCATCGGCGACTTGAAGAAGGGCGACAGCCAGACGATGTCCACGCCCAGGCTCGCGATGTAGTCGAGCTTCTCGGTGATGCCCGCCAGGTCGCCCACGCCGTCGCCATTGGTGTCGAGGTAGCTGCGCGGATAGACCTGGTAGATGATGGCTTCTTTCCACCAGTTCGGGTTGTCGGTCGTCGAGATCTGGGTCATGGCAGGTCCGTGAGGATAGGTCAGAATTCTAGGCAATATACAGGATGAGAAAAAACTTTACAATCGGTCAATCATGCGCCACTCAACCGCTATTCCCTTTTATTTCAAGCACTTAACAAAAACCTCCGCGTGATGGATCCAAACAAAAAGTAGCTAAACTACGGGTCATTTGTATCGGTAATGTTTCGCGACGATATTTTTATTGCAAAGTAACTGAGCCTCGGCATAGGATCGCGTCTGTATCGTTTTCCGAGGAAGCCATGAATGCTCCAGCAACCGAAGTGAAGAGCACCGGCCGCATGCCGCGGCAGATCCCCTACATCATCGCCAACGAGGGCTGCGAGCGCTTCAGCTTCTACGGCATGCGCAACATCCTGACGCCCTTCCTGATCTCGACCTTGCTGCTGTTCGTGGCCGAGGCCCATCGCCCCAGCGAAGCCAAGCACGTGTTCCACACCTTCATGATGGGCGTGTATTTCTTCCCCTTGCTGGGCGGCTGGCTGGCCGACCGTTTCTTCGGGAAGTACAACACCATCTTCTGGTTCAGCCTGATCTATTGCGCCGGCCACGCCTGCCTGGCCATTTTCGAGGACAGCGTCAATGGCTTCTATTTCGGCCTCTTCCTGATCGCCTTCGGTTCCGGCGGCATCAAGCCGCTGGTGGCGTCCTTCGTGGGCGACCAGTTCGACAAGACCAACAAGGACAAGGCGAAGGTGGTGTTCGACGCCTTCTACTGGATCATCAACTTCGGCTCCTTCTTCGCATCGGCACTGATGCCGATTTTCCTGCGCGACTACGGCCCCTCGGTCGCCTTCGGCATCCCGGGCATCCTGATGTTCATCGCCACCATGGTCCTGTGGAGCGGCAAGAAGAAATACGTGCACGTCCCGCCGGCGCCGAGCGATCCGCACTCCTTCCTGCGCGTGGTGCGCACCGCCGTGCTGGCAAGGCAGCCCGGGGCGGGCCGTCCGGGACTGATCGTCGCCGTGATCGGCATGGTCGGCGCCCTCTTCTCGCTGGCGAACATCCCAAGCTGGGGTTTCGTCATCGCCGCCTGCACCGCGCTGGTGCTGCTGCTGGCCTGCGTCGGCATCGGCGCCTCGATGCAGCTGGACCGCGCCCGCGGCGTCCACCCCGACGCCGCCGTTGACGGCGTGCGTGCCGTGCTGCGCATCCTGATCGTGTTCGGCCTGGTGACCCCGTTCTGGTCGCTGTTTGACCAGAAGGCCTCGACCTGGATCGTGCAGGCCAACGCCATGTCCACCGAAGTGAACCTGCTGGGCTGGACCTTCAACGTCATCCCGGCCCAGATGCAGGCGCTGAATCCGCTGCTGGTGATGCTGCTCATCCCCTTCAACAACCTGGTGCTGTTCCCGCTGCTGAACAAGATGGGCCTGGTGCCGACCGCCCTGCGCCGCATGACCGCCGGCATCGCGTTTTCGGCGCTGGCCTGGATCGTGGTCGGCAATCTGCAGGTACAGCTCGACGGCGGCGACACGGTGTCGATCGCATGGCAGATCCTGCCGTATGCGCTGCTGACCCTGGGCGAGGTGCTGGTCTCGGCCACCGGCCTCGAATTCGCCTACAGCCAGGCTCCGGCATCGATGAAGGGCGTGATCATGGCGCTGTGGTACCTGGCGGTCACGGTCGGCAACCTGTGGGTGCTGATCGTGAACGCGGGCGTGAAGAACGGGGCCGTGATCGCCCACATCGAAAACTCCGGCGTGGGCGTGATCGCCTTCCAGATGTATTTCTTCGCCGCCTTCGCGCTGCTGGCCGCGCTGGCCTTCGGCCTGTACGCCAGGCGCTACAAGATGGTCGATCACTACCGCGCCTGATTTTTCCATGGGCGGGCCGCGGCCCGCCCTGCTTCACCCACTTCCCTCGCCACGATGACCCGACTCCATTACGCGGCCCTTGCGGCCGCCGCTTTCGCCTCGTCCGCCCACGCCGCGGTCCCCCTCGAGACCTGCAACGACCCTGCGTTCCAGCAGGTCTTGCATGCCTCCAGCGCCAGCTTCGACGCGCGCGCCGTCTGGCTCGACCGCCGCCTCCTGACCTGGCCCGGCGCCGACGCGGGCGCCGCCTTCCGCCTCTATCACTCGGCCAAGGCCTCCATCGTCGCCAGGCCGGGCGCCAAAGTGGAAGGCGCCGATGGCGCATTGGCGCTCGAGGCTTCCGACGCAACACTGCCGGTCCGCTTCAAGTACGTGGCGGCCGGGCCGGTCCTGTCGGTGCGCGCGGCCGACCTGGCGCGCATGAAGGACCTGCACCGCGGCCAGCTGGTGCTGGTGCAGGAAGCCGCGGACGGCACGGTGCGCGCGGCGACCCGCATCCAGGTAGCGGGCGCGCTGGACGACCTGTATGCCGCCGCCGAAGCCATCTCCGACCTCGGCGCCACGCCGAAGAAGGGCCGCACCGGTTTCCGCCTGTGGGCGCCGACCGCGCGCACGGCCGCCGTCTGCAGCTACGACAGCGCCACCGGCAAGGCCAGCGCAGTGCACCAGATGGCCTTCGACGCGCGTACCGGCGCCTGGAACACGCAGGTGGCGCGCGACCTGTCAGGCAGCTACTACCGCTACGCGGTGGACGTGGCGGTCGACGGCATGGGCCTGGTGCGCAACCTGGTGACCGATCCGTATTCGGTCAGCCTCACCACCGACTCGAAGCGCAGCTACGTCGCCGACCTCGGTGCGGCAAGCCTGAAGCCGAAGGGCTGGGACGCGACGCGTCCACCGGACACGGTCAAGGCCCAGACCGACATGGTGATCTACGAGCTGCACGTGCGCGACTTCTCGATCAACGATCCGAGCGTGCCGGCGGAGAAACGCGGCAAGTACACGGCTTTCGGCGAAGGCAGCTCGAACGGCATGCGCCACCTGAAGGCCCTGGCCAAGGCCGGCCTGACCGACATCCACCTGCTGCCGGTCTATGACCTGGGCAGTGTGCCGGAAAAGGATTGCGCGGTACCGCAGCCATCGGGCACGCCGGACGGCGAGAGCCAGCAGGCCCTCACCCGCAAGACCGCCGATCTGGATTGCTTCAACTGGGGCTACGATCCCTACCACTACAGCGCGCCGGAAGGCAGCTACGCGAGCGACCCTGCGGACGGCGCGCGCCGCATCCTCGAATTCCGCCAGATGGTGATGGACCTGCACCGCGCCGGCCTGCGGGTGGGCACCGACGTGGTCTACAACCACACCTTCATCGCCGGCCAGAACGAGAAGTCGGTGCTGGACCGCGTGGTGCCAGGCTACTACCACCGCCTCAACGCGACGGGCGGCATCGAGCGCTCGACCTGCTGCGACAACACGGCCACCGAGAACCGCATGATGGCCAAGCTGATGATCGACTCGGCCGAGCTGTGGACCCGCCACTACAAGATCGATTCCTTCCGCTTCGACCTGATGGGCCACCAGCCGCGCGCGGCGATGGAAGCCCTGCAGAAGCGGGTCGACAAGGCTGCCGGCCGCCACGTGCAGCTGATCGGCGAAGGCTGGAACTTCGGCGAGGTGGCCGATGGCGCGCGCTTCGTGCAGGCCTCGCAACTGTCGCTGAACGGTTCCGGCATCGGCACCTTCAGCGACCGCGCGCGCGACGCGGTACGCGGCGGCTCGGCCGGCGACTCGGGCGAAGCAATGGTGCGGCGCCAGGGCTACATCAATGGCCTGGTCTATGATCCAAACGCGCAAGGCGGCGAACACAAGCAGGTCGATTTGCTGCGCGCTGCCGACATGATCCGCGTCGGACTGGCCGGCTCGGTGCGCCCCTACGCCTTCCAGACCTTCGAAGGCCAGCTGCGCAAGCTGGACGACATCGCCTACGGCAAGCAGCCGGCCGGCTATGCCAGCCAGCCGGGCGAAGTGGTGAACTACGTCGAGAACCACGACAACCAAACCCTGTTCGACATCAACGTGCTCAAGCTGCCGGTGGACACCCCGCCGGCCGAGCGCGCCCGCGTGCAGGTGCTGGGCATGGCGATCAACGCCTTCAGCCAGGGCGTGGCCTACTACCACGCCGGCATCGATACCCTGCGTTCGAAGTCGCTGGACAAGAACAGCTTCAATTCGGGCGACTGGTTCAACCGCATCGACTGGAGCTACCAGGACAACTACTTCGGCACCGGCCTGCCGCAGAGCGACGACAACGGCAAGGACTGGCCCCTGCTCAAGCCCTACCTGGCCAGGGCCGCGGCGATCAGGCCCCAGCCGTCCGACATCGCCTTCGCCCGCGACGCCTTCCGCGACCTGCTGGCGATCCGCGCCAGCTCGACCCTGTTCCGCCTGCGCTCCAGCGCCGACATCGTCGAGCGCCTGCGCTTCTTCAACACGGGACCGCAGCAGCAGGCCACCGTGCTGGCGGCCTGGATCGACGGCAAGGGCTATCCGGGCGCGCGCTTCGCCGGCATCAGCTACCTGGTGAACGTGGACAAGGTGGCGCACACGGTGAGCGATGCGGCGCTGCGCGGCAAGCGCCTGAGGCTGCATCCGGTGCATGCGGCGGCGGGTGCGGCCGACAAGCGCGCCGCGCAGGCACGCTTCGACAGCGCGAGCGGCAGCTTCACGGTGCCGCCGCGCACCGCCGTGGTCTTCGTCGCGGAATGAAGATTCAGCCCGTCGGCCCAAGCAGGCGGGCGATCTCCACCGAACCCTTCTCGTCGAAGATCGGGCATTCCTCGGCCACGCTGACCGCCTCGTTGAAGTCGGCGGCCGTGATGACGCAGTAACCCGAGAGCGAGGCGCTGTTGAGTTTCGGGCCGAGCAGGCGGCTCGGCACCTCGACGCTGCTGTGCGACAGCCCGCCGCGGTCCACCAGCGTGGCGCCGAGCATCTCGAACCATTCCGCCCAGCGCTGCGGGTCGTGCTGCGGCCCTTCCGACTCGTCGACGGTCGATCCGCGGTAAACGATCAGGTATCGTTCCATGCCGGCTCCTCTGGTGTCATGTCCGGCAAACCTTATCAGAAGCCCGGCAGCGCCGACGCACAACAGGCCGCAGCCTCACTCCAGCCGGATGGCCATGTCGAAGACCCAGGTGCGGCGGATTTCGATGACGTCGTACTGGCGCGCCAGGGCCGGCGGGAAGGCACCGTAGGGCGCCTGGCTGGCGATCACCTTGCGCACCGCCTCGTCGAGCGCGGCCACGCCGCTGGAGCTCACGAACGTCACCTTTTCCACGCTGCCGTCGGCGCGCACCGCCACCGTCACCACCGGCCGGACGTGCGGCTGCCTG
The DNA here is from genome assembly GCF_059685865.1 of Telluria sp. ZB4P36. Lineage (NCBI taxonomy): Bacteria > Pseudomonadati > Pseudomonadota > Betaproteobacteria > Burkholderiales > Oxalobacteraceae > Telluria > Telluria sp. ZB4P36. The sequence continues at coordinate 175,518 of NZ_JCASIE010000005.1, read as the reverse complement.
ACCAGCTCGCGCACCATGTCGAAGCTCATGTTCAGCTCGATCTTGCGGCCCATGGCTTGCGCGTACTGGACCAGGTCGGCGTTCGGGTCGGCGCGTCCGAACAACCAGCCGCGGCGCAGGCCGCCGGCATTGCGCTGGGCCGCCTCCTGGTCGAGCTGCCGGCCGATCGCGCGCAGGCGCTCCTCGCGCCTGGCCTCTTGCTCGGCCTTCTCCAGCCTGGCCTGTTCTTTCCTGGCCTGCTCCTGCCTTGCCTGTTCCTGGCGGGCCTGCTCCTGTTTCGCGAGCTCCTGCCTTGCCAGCTCCTGCTTCGCCTGCTCCTGGCGTGCCGCGTCCAGCCTTTCCTGCTCGCGCCTTGCCGCATCCAGGCGCCCGGCTTCCACCCGCGCCGCCTCGTCCCTTGCGGCCTGCTCGACGCGGAAGGCCTCCTGCCGCAATCCTTCCTGGCGCGCCGCTTCCCGCTGCGCGAGCGCGATCAGTTCTGCCTGGCGCTGCTGCGCATCCTGTGTCTCGGGCGCGAGCGTGGCCTGCGCCGGCACGGGTTTGCTTTCTTCCTGTCTGGTCTCCAGATCCGGCTTGATGCTTTCAGTTGCGTCCGGTGCCGGCACCGGACGGGGAAGCGGCGCGGGACGGACCGCGGCGCCAGCTTCGACCAGGGGAAGCGGCAGGTCGGCGGGCACAGGCGCCGGCGCCGGCGCTGCGGTTTCGAGCACGACACGCAAGTCATGTGCGGCGAGACGCCGTTCTTCCCAGGGAAAGCGCAAGCCGGGAAGTCCCAACGCATCGCCGCCGAGGCTCAGGCTCAGGAACAGTGCATGCGCCAGCAAGGAGCCCAGCACCGCCATGCGCAGGCGCCATGGAAAACGCGGCGGGTAGGGAAGCGTGCTCAAGAAAGGATGGCAGGTGCCGACGGGACAAGGAATCCGTTGATGCTAGCACAACAACATCGGCGGCTGAGCGATTGAACTTGCAAAGAGAGAATTGGTGGATATGCAGCGCATGCCATTCGCTATACTCCGGGAATATGCCCAGCATCCCCCTTCCCTCCGCGGTCCCGGCCGCAGGCTTCGCAGCCGACCGCCGCCTGGCCGGCGTCCTCGCCACGGTCCTGGTCCATGCGGCACTGCTCATGGCCTGGCAAATGACGCGCACGCAGCCGCCGGCGCAGCAGCAAGAGGCAGCGCTCATGCAATGGGTCGACTTGCCGCCCTTGGTACCGGCCCCTGTTCCGGCGCCCGTACCGAGGGCCGTGGAGACACCCCGGCCCGGCCGTCCCGCACGCGCCCCGCGGGCGCCGGCCGCGCCCGCCGCGCCGGAGCCGGCTGCACCCATCGTCCAGGAACCCGCACCGGAGCCGGCAGCAGCGGAGCCGCCGGCCCGGCCCAGCGCCGCCGCCATCCTTGAAAACGCCCGGCGCAGCGTCGGCAGCATCGATCGCGCCCTGCGCAAGGAAAGCAAGCCCCTCATCGTGGCGCCGCCGGACAGTCCGCAACTGCGCATGCGCGCGGGCATGGAACAGGCCCACGCGCTGGCGCCGCCGCGCCTGTTCGAAGCGCCGAAGGTCGAGGAACTGGTGAACAACACCGGCGACGGCGCGCGCCGCACGCGCGTCATCTCGGGCCGGCGCACCTACTGCATCACCGAGCGCTCACCCGTCACCAACGTCGAAATGATTGAAATGCACGGCAAGATCAGGCTGACCAACTGTCCTGCGCCCGAGACGCCTGCCAAGCGCCAGGAATGGCGCACGGCGCGCGACTGAGGTCAGGCGAAGGAGAGCCCGAGCTGCTCCAGGATCGCATCCTTCATCTGTTGCAGCGCCGGGTCCGACACCTTGCGCGGATGCGGCTGCGCGACCGGGAACACCGAGCGGATCGTGGCCGGGCGTGGCGACAGCACCACCACGCGGTCGGCCAGGTAGAGCGCCTCTTCCACGTCGTGCGTGATCAGGATGACCGTATGATTCTCTTCGCGCAGCACGCGCAGCAGCTCGTTGCGCATCTTCAGCGCGGTGAGCGCGTCGAGCGCCGAGAAGGGCTCGTCCATCAGCAGGATGTCGGGCTTCACCGCCAGCGCGCGCGCGATCTCGACGCGTTTGAGCATGCCGCCCGAGAGCTCGTGCGGGTAGGACTTCTCGAAACCCTTCAGTCCCACCACCTCGGCGTAGTGGTCGGCGGTCGCCGCCCTGGCGGCATCGTCCCTGCCCGACAGGCCGAACATCAGGTTCTCGCGCACCGTCAGCCAGGGGAAGACCGAACCGTGCTGCGAGATCACGATCGCATTCGGCGAGGGCCGCGTGACCTGCACGCCGTCTATCGCCACCGCCCCGCTGTCGGGATGCTCGAAGCCCGACAGCAGCTTCATGAGGGTCGACTTGCCGCAGCCGGAGGGTCCGACGATGGCGATGAACTCGCCCGGCGCGACGTCCAGGTCGATGCCATCCACCACCTGCAGCGATTTGAAACCCTTGCGCAGGGCGCGGATCGCGATTTTGGATTCGACCTTAGCGTCCATAGCGCCACCTTACCTGTTTGAGACCTTCGAGGCGGCGCATCAGCGCGTCCAGCCCCAGGCCGATGAGACCGATGATGATCATGGCCGCCACCACCAGGTCGTAGCGGTTGCCGGCATTGCGCGCGTCCATGATCAGGAAACCCAGCCCGGAGCTGCGCACGATCATCTCGGCGGCCACCACCACCAGCCAGGCCACGCCGAGGGCGATGCGCATGCCGGTCAGGACTTCGGGCAGCACGGCCGGCACGATCACCTGGCGGAACAGCTTGGCGCGCGGGACGCCGAAGTTCTCGGCCGCGCGCAGGTAGCGCCCGTCGATGGCGTGCACGCCCGCCGAGGTCTGCACGATCAGCGGGAACACCGCGGCCAGGAAGATCAGGAATACCGGCGCGACGTCGCCCACGCCGAACCACAGGATCGCGATCGGGATCCAGGCGATCGGCGAGATCGGGCGCATGATCTGGAAAACCGGATTGAGCGTGCGGTAGGCGCCGTCCACCCGCCCCATCCACAGGCCGAGCGGCAGCGCGACCACCAGCGCCAGCAGGAAGCCGGTGGCCACCCGCACCAGCGAGGCGATGATGTGCTGCCACAGCGTGCCGTCCCTGGCCAGCTCCAGCATGCCGCTGGCCACCTGCTGCGGCGACGGGAAGATCAGGCTGCCGCTGGCCGCGATCGCGGCCCACCACAGGAGCACGATGGCGGCGATCACCAGCAGCGGGGGCCAAATCCGGTTCAATCTATCCATAGCTTATACGTTGCGGTTCAGTAGGGATTGCAGGCGCCACTTCAGGCGCGGCAGGCCGGCGGCAGGCGCTTCCTCGACCAGCACCGTCATCCTGCCGCTGGCGTGGGCGGTGCAGTCGAAGGGGTGCTCGCCGGCCTGGCCGAAGGGCAGGCGGAAGTCCTGTCCCGGCATGATCAGGACCGGGCCGAACATCTGCGGCACCGTATCGCTGTTGCGCAGCAGGAGCACGTCGCGCAGGCCCAGGGTCAGGGTGATGTGCTCCGGCAGGATGCTGGTCTTGTCGCCTTTCATGCGGCGCTCCCAGTTGCCCTTCGGGATCTCGAACAGCTGGTCGCGCGAGGCCGCATGCAGCGGTGCGAACGCGGCCCATGCCAGCGATGCTGCCGCCAGCGCCACCATGACGGCGATACCGATCCGTTTTTTCATCTACTCGGCCGCCAGCACGTTCACGTCGTGCACGATCTCGTCGGCCGGACGGCCGAAGGGCATCAGGGCGCGCAGCATGCCCTTCCTGTCGATGAAATACAGGTAGGACGAGTGTCCCATCTGGTAGCCGCCCTGGCCCGGGGGGGCAGGGAACCTGGTCGCCGTGATGCCGTAGTCCTTGCGGATGGCCGCCATCTGCTCGGGCGTGCCGGTCAGGCCGATAAAGCTTTTGTCGAACTGCACCAGGTAAGACTTCAGCCGTGCCGGCGTGTCGCGCTCCGGGTCGACCGAGACGAACACCACCTGCAGCCGGTCGGCGTGCGGGCCGAGCTTCTGGCGCGCCTGCGCCAGCGTGGCCAGCGAGGCCGGGCACACGGCCGGGCAATGGGTAAAGCCGAACTCCAGCACCACCACCTTGCCGCGCAGCGCGGACAGGCGGAAGCCGCTGCCGTCCGCGGCCTGCTGCGCGATCTCGGGCGCCGGCCGTGCCGGTGAGAAGCTACCCGATTTCAGCACCGGGGCGGCCTGCGCGGCAAGGGCTGCCGGCAGCAGTGCCGCAAGCAGGATGCGCTTCATAAGCCCACCTTCACCGGCCGGATGTTTTTCACGAAGCTCTCGTCCACGTATTGTTCGTAGCGCACCGGGCGCTTGAGCGTGCCCGCCTGCACCGACAGCTGCATCAGTTCGTCGAACTCGGCGCGCAACATGCGCAGGTCGCCATAGGTCACGCGGTCCGCGGGATTGTTCATGACGAAGCGGATGATGTTCGGGTCCTGGTTGAAGAATTTTCGGTTGGCGGCGATCACGGCCGCCTTGTCGCGGTTGGCCGGCGACGCATCGAGCCAGTTGCCGGCCGCCTGCACGTAGTTGACCAGGTCCTGCACCAGCGGACGATTGGTGTCGATGAGTTCCTGGCGCACGGTCAGCACGCAGCAGATGTAGTTGCGCCAGTGGTCGCGCGTCATCGACAACGGCCGCGCATAGCCGGCGCGCTGGGCCGCGGCCCCGAAAGGCTCGCCGGTGCAGTAGGCGTCGACGGCGCGGGCGTACAGCGCGGCCGGCATGTCCGGCGGCGCCATCTCGATGATCTCGATGTCCTTCGCGCTCATGCCTTCGCGCGCCAGCATCTTGCGCAGGAACAGATAGTCCACCGCGAAGCGGCTGGGGATGGCGATGCTCTTGCCGCGCAGGTCGGCAAACTTCCGGAAGGGCGAATCGGTGCGCACCATGATGACGGCGCCCGAACGGTGTCCCAGCGAGACGATCTTCAGTGGGATGCGCCAATCGGTCAGGTCCATCACCAGCGGCGCCAGCATGTAGGCGGCCTGGATGCGGCCCGTCATCAGGGATTCCTTGATCTCCGGCCAACCCGAGAACTTGTTGTACTCGAAAGCGGTGAAGGACGCCTCCGGCTTGCCGTCGGCAGCCGCCCTGGCCTTGCAGGCAATCGGCAGCGTCAGGTTGCAGGTGACCGGCAATCCACCCACGCGCAGCGGCCTGTCGGCCACCGCTGCGCGCGTGCCTGCGCCCATGCCGACCAGCGGCAGGGCCATTGCGCCACCAAGCAGTTGGCGCCGGCGCGGGGAATGTTCGTACATGGAACCGCCTCGAAAATCGTTGGGTGGACAGGCCTTACATGTCCAGGTGAGAGATCAGCAGCCTGCGTTCCGCATCGCCCTCGCCCGCTTCGCCGTTGCCGCCCTGGTTGCCGAGCGAAATCCCGACCGACATGATGTCGATGAGCAGCAGCTGCAGGATGCGCGAGATCATCGACAGGAAGGTCGTGCTGTCCTCGCTGTGGTCGACCGCCAGGCAGACGGTGGCTTTCTTGGCCAGCGCCGACTTGCTGCTGGTGATGGCGATGACGTCGGCCCCGGTGGCGCGTGCCGTGTCGACCGCTTCGAGCAGCTCCGGCAGTTGGCCGCCGGTGGAGATCGCGATCACCACGTCGCCCGGTCCCAGCAGGCCGGCGGCCAGCGTAAACAGGTGCGAGTCGCCGTACAGCGCGGCGGGAATGCGGAAGCGGAAAAACTTGTGCTGGCCGTCCAGCGCCACCGCGCGCGCATTGCCCATCGCGTAGAACTCGACGCGGCGCGCGCGGCGCAGCAATTCGATGGCGCGGTCGATCGCATGCACGTCGAGCTGGTCGCGGAACTTCAGGATCGCCGACACCGTGTTGTCGATGACTTTCGCCGACAGGTCGTGGGTGCTGTCGCTCAGGCGCACCTGGCTGTGGCGCACCGGGATGGTCCCGGTGAGGCTGCCGGCGAACTTGAGCTTGAAATCGGCCAGGCCCTGGAAGCCGAGCGAACGGCAGAAGCGGATCACGGTCGGCTGGCTGACGTCGGCCAGGCGCGCGATCTCGGCGATCGGCTCGGACAGCACCTTGCGCGGGTGCTCCAGCACCAGGGCGGCGACGCGCTGCTCGGCCGGCGAGAGTTCGTGGCGCAGCTGCTGCACGCGGTCCATCAGGGTGTTGGCGCCGCTGCGGCCGCGCAGGTGCTCGGACAGGATGCGCGCGACGCCGTACAGCGCCGGATTCGGCGTCATGATGACGTAGGTCGGAATCTGCGCGATGTACTCGGTAAAGCGGCCCTTGGCCTCGAATCGGGCGCGGAAGGGAGAGGTCGCGAACCACTCGGCGATGCGCGGCACGATGCCGCCGCCGATGAAGATGCCGCCGAAGGCGCCCAGGGTCACCGCCAGGTTGGCGGCCGCGCTGCCCAGCATGCCGGCGAAGCTTTCCAGGGTTTCGAGGCAGAGCGCATCGCCGCCCTCGAGCGCGCCGCTCACGATCTCGGCGGTGCTGCGCGCCTGGACCTGCACGCCATTCCTCTGCGCCAGCGCGCGGTACATCAGTTCGATGCCGGGGCCGGAGATCAGGCGCTCGTTCGACACGTGCGGCCATTCCTTCCAGGCGTACTGCAGGATCGCGAACTCGCGCTCGTCGGCCGGGGCGAAATTCACGTGCCCGCCCTCGCTGCCGAGGGTGACGAAACCGTCGATGGTGGGGATCACGCCCGATACGCCCAGGCCGGTGCCCGGACCGAGCACGCCGGCCACCGCATGGCTCTGCGGGGCGCCGCCGCCGACCTGCAGCAGGTCCTTCGGCTCGAAGCCCGGCAGCGCCATCGCCAGCGCCGTGAAATCGTTCACGATCAGCAGGGTCGACAGGCCGAGGGTGCGGCGCACCTCGTCGGTCGAGAATTGCCAGTCGCGGTTGGTCATGCGGATGTAGTCGCCGCTGATCGGATTGGCCAGCGCGAAGGCGGCGTGGTTGATGCGCACCCCGCCGGCCTGGGCCAGGTAGGCGTGCAGCAGCGGCACGATGCCGGTGTAGTCGTCGCAGCGCAGCACCGCGACCTGGCGCAGCACGCCGGGCGCGGTCTCGAGGCCGAAGCGCGCGTGCGTGGCGCCGATGTCCGCGAGCAGGCGCGGGCCATCGGCGAATGCGGCGCGGGAGGGTTTCAGTTCGGTGTCGGGTTCAACAGTCATTACGATCGCTTCGGGGGGCGGGACGACGGTCCCGGATCGCGCTAGGATACCATTGATCGAATGGCAAAAATACGCCCGCCTGCTTCCCTCCCCTCCACCAGCACCTGGGCGGCTCAGTCCTGGGCGATCAGCGCCACCGGCGCCGCGGCATCGAACTGCACCTTGCCGTCCTTGACCACCGCCCTCTTGCCCGAGTACCAGTCACGCACCGTCTGGCCGTCGTTGAACACGCCGGCCACCTGGATCGGCAGCGCCTTGTCCTTCGGCAGGTCGAGCGCCACTACCACGCGGTCGCTCACTCCATCCTTTTCCCAGGTGCGCTTGAAGGTGTAGGGGCTGGAAGCGATCATCTGGTGCAGGCCCGCGCCCACCGCCGGATGCGCGGCGCGGAAGCGGCCCAGCCTGGCCCAGTGCTCGCGCACCTCGGCCACCCGGTGCATGCCACGCTGCGCGTTGAATGCCAGCTCGTCCCAGTTCATGAAGGAGCGCAGCTTGGCGTCACCCTCCGCGCCCTCGACGTCCAGCCGCCGCGCGGTCTCGTCGCCGTAGTAGATCTGGGCCGAGCCCGGCGCCAGCATCAGCTTGTTGGCCGATTCGAGCGGGCGCTGGCGCGCCGGGTCGAAGGGGCTGCCGTCGTCGTGCGAGCTGATGTAGTTCAGCACCGAATAGCCCTTCATCGGACCGTGCAGGGCCTGCGAGTAATCCGAGAACAGCTTCTCGTAGCCCTGGCCCGCATCCGACTTCATGCTGAAGTTGATCATGCTGTCGAAACCGTTGGCGAGCCAATCGACCTTGACGCCGCCGCCCATGTCGAAGCTGCGGGCATGGTTGATCGAATAGCCGTAGACTTCCGAGGTCATGAAGAAGGGCAGATTGCCGAGGCGCTTGGCCGGATTGGCGCGCTTCCACGCTTCATAGGCCAGGCTGGCTTCCTGCTTGAGTTCCTTCCACACGCCCGGTTCGGTGTGCTTGACGGTGTCGGCGCGGAAGCCGTCGACACCATACTTGCGCACCCAGTCGGCATGCCACTTGATCAGGTAATAGCGCGGCGCGCGCGGATAGCCGGTGCGCTTGAAGAAGGCGTCCAGCTCCTTCACCTCGCGCTCGTAGCGCCCTTCCTTCTTCCACTTCGCCACCAGGACCGGAGGCAGCGCGACGTTCTCGTTGCTGTTGGTGAGGAAGTCCGGCAGGTTGTCCACCAGGGTGCAGTCGACCGTGGTCGGCACGTCCTTGTAGGTACATTTCGGCTTGGTGCGCACCCAGTCCGACGGCCACACCGGGTCCATCCTCGTCACCGGGCCGGTATGGTTCATCACCACGTCCAGGATCACGCGGATGCCATTGGCATGCGCGGTTTCGACAAACGTGCGGAAGTCCTTCCCGGTCCCGAGGTTGGCGTCGACCGCGGTGAAATCCCTGGCCCAGTAGCCGTGGAAACCGTAGGAATTGCCGGTGCCTTCGTCGGTCGAGGCATGGATCTGCTCGACGGGCGGCGTGAGCCAGATCGCGTTCACGCCCAGCTCCTTGAAATAGCCGTCCTTGATCTTGGCCGTGATGCCAGCCAGGTCGCCGCCCATGAAACCGCGCAGCTTGGCCGAATCGTCCTTGCGCCCGTAGGCATGGTCGTTCGCCTTGTCGCCGTTGTTGAAGCGGTCCGTCAGCAGGAAGTAGACGGTGGCGTTCTCCCAGACGAAAGGCTTGCTGGCGGCGGGTGTCTGTGCGCCGGCCTGGGTGGCGAAGGCAAGCAGCAGGGAGGCGGCAAGGACGGGAAGTTTCATGCGGGTTCCTGTGTGGGTGGGGGATGGTCAGGTGATCACGGTCGGGGTGTCCCGGCCGGTACGCCGGCGCAGCTCGGCCACGTCGTCGGCGATGGCGATCAGTTCGGAAAGGGCTTGCTGGGTGTCGAGCGCATGGCGCGCCGGGTCGGCCTCATAGCGTTCGAGGTAGAGGCGGATGGTGGCGCCTTCGGTGCCGGTGCCGGACAGGCGGAACACGATGCGCGAGCCGTCCGCCATGATGATCCGGATGCCCTGGCGGGTCGCCACCGAGCCGTCGACCGGGTCGTTGTAGACGAAATCGTCGGCCTCCGCCACGCGGAAGCTGCCCAGCGTGCGGCCGGCCAGTTCCGGCAGCCTGGCGCGCAGCGCCGTCATCATGGCGTCGGCGGCGCCGGCGTCGACCGCTTCGTAGTCATGGCGCGAGTAGTAGTTGCGGCCGAAACGGGCCCAGTGTTCGCGCACGATCTCGTTCACGGATTGCTTGCGCACGGCCAGCAGGTTCAGCCAGAACAGCACGGCCCACAGGCCGTCCTTCTCGCGGATGTGGTGCGAACCGGTGCCGTAGCTCTCTTCGCCGCACAGGGTGGCCAGGTTGGCGTCCATCAGGTTGCCGAAGTACTTCCAGCCGGTCGGGGTCTCGAAGCAGGTGATGCCAAGGGCTTCCGCCACGCGGTCGGCCGCCTGCGAGGTGGGCATCGAGCGCGCGATGCCGGTGATGCCCCCCGCGTAGCCCGGCGCCACGGTGGCGTTGGCGGCGATGATGGCCAGGCTGTCCGAAGGCGTCACGGCCAGATTGCGGCCGACGATCATGTTGCGGTCGCCATCGCCGTCGGAAGCGGCGCCGAAGTCGGGTGCCTCGGGGCCGTTCATGTGGGCGATCAGGTCGGCCGCGTTGACCGGGTTCGGGTCCGGGTGGCCGCCGCCGAAGTCTTCCAGCGGTTCGCAGTTCACCACCGTGCCCGCGGGGGCGCCGAGCATGCCCTCGAGGATGGCTTTCGCATAGGGGCCGGACACCGCGTGCATGGCGTCGAAGCGCATGCGGAAGCCACCGGCGAACAGCGCGCGGATGGCGCCGAAGTCGAACAGGCGCGCCATCAGCTCGCTGTAGTCGGCCACCGGATCGATGACCTCGACCACCATGTGCTCGAGATGCGTGCGCCCCGGCAGGTCGAGGTCGACCGGGCCGGCATCGCTGATCCGGTAGGCCGTCAATGCCTGGGTGTTGGCGAAGATCGCCTCGGTGATCTTTTCCGGCGCGGGGCCGCCGTTCCCGATGTTGTACTTGATGCCGAAGTCGCCGTCCGGGCCGCCGGGATTGTGGCTGGCCGAGAGCACGATGCCGCCGAAGGCCGCATGCTTGCGGATCACGCAGCTGACGGCCGGCGTGGACAGGATGCCGCCGCGCCCCACCAGCACGCGCGCCACGCCGTGGGCGGCGGCCATGCGCAGGATGGTCTGGATCGCTTCGCGGTTGAAATAGCGGCCGTCGCCGCCGACGACCAGGGTGTGGCCCACGCTCTTGCCCAGGGTCAGGAAGATCGCTTCGACAAAATTCTCGAGGTAGCCGGGCTGCTGGAACTCGGTCACCTTCTTGCGCAGGCCCGAAGTGCCGGGCCGCTGTCCGGCGAAGGGCGTGGTCGGGACGTTCTGGATGCTCATGCTTCGCTCCTGTCGTAATAACGTAATGCAACATCGGCAGATGTTGGTAAAACGTTACGATACGACAGGCGCGAAATCACTGGCGCGCGGGGATCAGATGCCTGCCTTGACCGGCGCAGCGCGGTCGGTGACGAACAGGGTCAGCACGGCCGCGACCAGCATGCAGGCGCCGCCCAGCGCCACCGTCATCACGGTATGGCCGCCGAAGAAGTGCTTGGTCACGCCGCCCAGCAGCAGGCCGCTGCAGATCTGCGGGATCACGACGAAGAAGTTGAACAGGCCCATGAAGTAGCCCATGCGCTTGGCCGGCAGCGCACCCGCCAGGATGGCGTAGGGCATGGTCAGGATCGAGGCCCAGGCCAGGCCGACGCCGATCATCGGCAGCATCAGCATGTTCTTGTCGGTGATCAGGTAGATGCTGGCCAGGCTCAGGCCGCCGATCGCGAGGCAGGTGGCGTGCACGGTCTTGCGGGAGGTAGCCCGCGCAAACACCGGCAGGATGAAGGCGGCCAGCGCCGAGACGCCGCTGTACACCGCGAACATGATGCCGACGAAGCTGCCGGCGGCCTGGAAGTCGGACGACTGCGCATCGGTGGTGCCGAAGACGTTGTCGGCGATCGCCGAGCCGGTATAGATCCACATCGCGAACAGCGCGATCCAGGTGAAGAACTGCACGAAGGCCAGCTGCACCATGGTCTTCGGCATCCGGGCGAAGCCGCCGACGATCTCGGTCAGGGCCACGCCCAGGCTGCGCGCGTGCTTGCGCTCGGCGTTGAAGGCGTCCATGTCGGCAGGCGGCAATTCGTCGGCGCTGACGACGGTCCACAGCACGGCCAGGAAGAAGATCGCGCCGCCGGCATAGAAGGAGTAGCGCACGGTTTCCGGAATCATGCCGCCCACCGCTTCGTTCGACACGCCCATCGATTCGAAGAACACCGGCAGCAGCGAGGCGATCACCGCGCCGCAGCCGATGAAGAAGGTCTGCATCGCATAACCGGCGGTCTGCTGCGAGGCGTCCAGCTTGTCGCCGACGAAGGCGCGGAAGGGTTCCATCGACACGTTGATGGCGGCATCCATCATCCACAGCACGGCCACGGCCATCCACAATGCGGCGGAATTCGGCATCAGGAACAGGGCGATGGCGGCCAGCACGGCGCCGATGAAGAAGAAGGGACGGCGGCGGCCCCATTTCGGGTGCCAGGTATTGTCGCTCAGGTAGCCGATCACCGGCTGCACCAGCAGGCCCGTCACGGGCGCGGCGAGCCAGTACAGGGCCAGGTTGTCGGGGTCGGCGCCGAGCGTCGAGAAGATGCGGCTGGTGTTGGCGTTCTGCAGTGCGAAGCCGAACTGGATGCCGAAGAAGCCGAAGCTCATGTTCCAGAGCTGCCAGAACGACAGGCGTGGCTTGATCGCGCCGGTTTGCATATCCATGGTGGTCCCCAATCTGGCCCGGACAGTCCGGGCTCTCGTGTGATGCAGGCAGCCCGGATGAGGCCGACCTACAGGTAGCTGTAGCAAAATAACATGGCGATTTCTGGGTGTCAATCGAAGAGCTGTCATAGTAGAATCAGCACAACAGAGGTGGGTGAATAGCACAGCTCTGTAGTCAAACAACATAAAAAATCGATCAAGGAGACCTTCCCATGCCCTCGCTTCGCCACGCTTCCCTCCCCTTCCTGCTGGCTGCCCTGCTGTGTGCATCCGCGGGCGCCGCCGACAAGCCGGCCGACTCCATGAAACCGTCGACCGCCCTGCCCGGCGTCAGCCTGCTGGGCGCGCCGCTCGAGATGCCGGGCCTCGAGCGCAAGCGCCAGTTGCGCCTCTACCTGCCGCCGGGCTACGCGACCTCCAACAAGCGCTACCCGGTGCTCTACATGCACGACGGCCAGAACCTGTTCGACAACGCGACCGCCTATGCGGGCGAATGGAAGGTGGACGAGACCCTCGATGCGCTGGCCAGGGAAGGCAAGCTGGAACTGATCGTGGTCGGCATCGACAACGGCCAGGAAACGCGCATGACGGAGCTGAACGCCTGGGACTTCAAGGACGCCGGCAAGGGCGAAGGCCGCGCCTACACCGACTTCATCGTCAAGACCGTCAAGCCGCTGATCGACAAGCAGTACCGCACCCTGCCGGGGCGCGAGCATACGGCGATCATGGGCAGCTCGATGGGCGGCCTGGCCTCCCACTACGCACTGGTGCAGTATCCGCAGGTGTTCAGCAAGGCGGGCGTGTTCTCGCCGGCCTACTGGACGGCCAAGCCGGCCTTCGACTTCGTGGCATCGAAACCGGTGCCGAAGGATGCGCGCGTGTTCATGCTGATGGGCGGGAAGGAAGGGCCGCAGATGAACGGGGACGTGAAGAAGATGGCCAAGGTGGTGGGCAAGACCGGGCATCCGGCGGCCAACACGGTGCTGAAGATCGTGCCGGGGGCGGAGCACAACGAGGCGTTCTGGGCGGGGGAACTGCGTGAGGCGCTGCTGTGGATGTTTGCGGCGCCGGAGACCAAGGTCGCCAGCAGCCGCACACGGTAAAGTGGGCGGCCAGGCCGCCCACCTTAGCGCATACCTCAGCCCTTGCGGTGCGGCTTCTTGCCGCCCGCCTTATCCGCCAAGCGCCGGTCGGCGCCCGGCTTCGCAAAGGCTTTCTTCTTCGGCGCCGTGACGATCGGCGCCTCCTGGCCGTCACGCGTCAGGTTCAGCTGCTGCCCGGCCACCCACACCGTCTTGAGGTGGTCGATCAGCTCCTGCGTCATGTCGTCCGGCAGGTCGATGGTGCTGTAGTCGTCGTAGATCTCGATGCGGCCCATGTACTTGGCCGGCATGTCGGCTTCGTTGGCGATCGCGCCGACGATGTTGCCCGGCTTGACGCCGTGCTGGTGGCCGACTTCGATGCGGAAGGTCGCCATGCCCGGCTCCGGTGCGCGCTCGACGCGCTCCTTCTTGAAGGCCGGCTCGCGCGGCTCACGTGGCGGACGCGCCGGGCGGTCTTCCCAGGCGCCCTCGCGTGGCACGAAGTCTGCACGTTCCGGACGCGCCTCGCGGTCCGGCTTCTCGATCAGCAGTGGCACGTCGCCCCGGCCCAGCTTCGCCAGCGCCGCGGCGATGTCCACCGCCGGCACGTTCTGTTCGCGCTCGTATTCCTCGACCAGCGAGCGGTATTGGTCCAGGCCGCCGGCTGCCAGCATCTCGGTGATTTGTTCCTTGAACTTCGCGATACGCACGTCGTTTACCGCCTTCACGGTCGGCAGCGACAGTGGCGCCACCGGCTGGCGCGTGGCGCGCTCGATCGCCTTCAGCAGCCCGCGCTCGCGCGGCGTGATGAACAGGATCGCCTGGCCGCTGCGGCCCGCGCGGCCAGTGCGGCCAATGCGGTGGGTGTAGCTTTCCGGGTCGGACGGCACGTCGTAGTTGATCACGTGGCTAATGCGCTCGACGTCGAGGCCGCGCGCGGCGACGTCGGTCGCCACCAGGATGTCGATCTTGCCGCTCTTGAGCTGCTCGATGGTGCGCTCGCGTGCCTGCTGGGCCATGTCGCCGTTGATGGCGACGGCCGCGAAGCCGCGCGCCTGCAGCTTGGTCGCCAGCTCCTCGGTGCCGAGCTTGGTGCGGGCGAAAATGATCATGCCGTCGAAAGGCTCGGCTTCCAGGATGCGGGTCAGCGCATCGAGCTTTTGCATGCCGGCCACCAGCCAGTAGCGCTGGTTGATGTTCTCGGCGGTGCCGGTCTTGGCGGCGACCGTGATTTCCTGCGGATCGCGCAAGTAAGTCTTGGCAATGCGCTTGATCGCCGGCGGCATGGTGGCCGAGAACAGCGTGGTCTGGCGCTCGGCCGGGGTCTTTTGCAGGATCTGCTCGACGTCGTCGATGAAGCCCATGCGAAGCATCTCGTCGGCTTCGTCCAACACAAGCGTTTTCAGCTGGGAGAGGTCGAGCGAGCCTTTTTCGAGGTGGTCGATGACGCGGCCCGGCGTGCCGACCACGACATGGACACCGCGGCGCAGCGCCTGCAGCTGCGGGCCGTAGCTCTGGCCGCCGTAGATCGGCAGTACGTGGAAGCCCTTGATGTGGCTGGCGTAGGTCTGGAAGGCCTCGGCAACCTGGATCGCCAGTTCGCGCGTCGGCGCCAGCACCAGTGCCTGGGGCGTGGCCTGCTTGATGTCGATGCGCGACAGGATCGGCAATGCAAAGGCCGCGGTCTTGCCAGTGCCAGTCTGGGCCTGCCCGAGTACGTCACGGTTGGTCAGCAGCAGCGGGATGGTTGCGGCCTGAATCGGCGACGGGGTTTCGTAGCCGACATCCTTCAGCGCCTTGAGCACGGGCGCGGAGAGATTCAGTTCGGCAAACGTCGGGAGGGGGGTGTCTGACATAGAAAAACTTTCGATATTGATACTAAACCCGCAGTTTACTCTTTCGGGCAGGGATGGCGGGCACAATTTGGAACGGAAGTTGCTTTTTTACCAAATGGCAAATAATGAAAACGGCCCCATGCGCCTTCACGATTGGGGCCGCGCATGATACAGGATCGTGCTTACATCTTCTTCGCCGGGCACATCTTCGCGATGTAGTCGTTATGCGAAGGCATCACGTCCACGCACTTGGCGATCACCTCGCGCACGCTGGCAAGGTAGTCCGCGATGTCGGCCTCGGACTGGGTATCTGCCAGCGGGTGGTAGCCGTCGATCGGCATGTTCTGCCCTTCGAACACCTGGATCCAGCCGACCTCCGAGAACAGCTCGTTGTCGACCCGGACCACGCGGCCGTGCGAGCGGTACATGTCCATCTTGTGGCGCAGGCTGTCCGGGATGGCCATGTTGGCGCATTCTTTCCAGTAGTCCGAATCGCTGCGCTGGTTCAGGTGGTAGTGCAGGACGATGAAGTCGCGGATCCGTTCGTACTCGAAGCGCGCCTGGCGGTTGTATTCCTCGCGGTCCACCGGGCTGAAGCGGCGGTCCGGGAAGAAGTCGATCAGGCGCTGGATCGAGGACTGGATCAGGTGGATGCTGGTCGACTCGATCGGCTCGAGGAAGCCGCCGGCCAGGCCGATCGCCACCACGTTCTTGTTCCAGGCCTGCTTGCGCATGCCGGTCTGGAACTTGATCAGGCGCGGGTCGGCCAGCGGCTTGCCATCCAGGTTGGCCAGCAGGGTGCCGGCCGCCTCGTCGTCGCTGATGAAGCGGCTGCAGTAGACGTGGCCGTTGCCGGTGCGGTGCTGCAGCGGGATGCGCCACTGCCAGCCCGACTTGTGCGCGGTCGCGCGGGTATAGGGCGTCATCACGGACACCGATTCGCAGGGCACGGCCAGCGCGCGGTCGGCCGGCAACCAGCGGGTCCAGTCCTCGTAGCCCGTCTCCAGGGCCTGTTCGATCAGCAGGCCGCGGAAGCCCGAGCAGTCAATGAACAGCTCGCCCTCGACGCGGCTGCCGTTTTCCAGTTCCACGGCATCGATGTGGCCATCCGGTTCGCGCCGGGTGGCGCGCGCGATCTTGCCTTCGATGCGGGACACGCCGCGCGCCTCGGCCAGCTTGCGCAGGAATTTGGCGTACAGGCCGGCGTCGAAGTGATAGGCGTAGTTGATGTCGCGCAGCGGCGAATTCTGCACGTCGAAACGCGGCGGCATGAACTTGTTGGCCTTGGCGGCCATGCGCGTGATCGAGTATTCCTCGAGCGGCGCGGCCTTTCCCAGCATGCGCATCTTCTGCCAGTACTGGTCGAAGGGTACCGTGGCCAGGTCCTGGCCCAGGCGTCCGAAACCATGCATATAGCGGTCGCCCAGCCTGCCCCAGTTGACGAACTCGACGCCGAGCTTGAAGCTGCCCTGGGTCTCGCGCATGAACTCGTGCTCGTCGATGCCGAGCACGCGGTTGAAGCGCTGGATCATCGGGATGGTGGCTTCGCCGACGCCGACGATGCCGATCTCGTCCGACTCCACGAGGCGGATGTTGTAGCGGCCATTCAGCATGGTGGACAGCGCCGCCGCCGTCATCCAGCCGGCAGTGCCGCCGCCGACGATGACGATGTCCTTGATTGGTTCGTTGTGCATGTGTATTCGCCCGGAGGTCAAAAAAACGACCCCTGGCAGGCGCAGGCCCGGCAGGGGTCGTTACTTTACCTTAGTTCAGGTCAGCTTAGAACTTGTAGGTTGCGCCGAAGTGGTAGGTACGGCCGTAGGCGCGGCGGTTGGACGGGTTGTTCTCGTCCGTGGTGTACTCGAGGAACGGTGCGTTGTTCCAGTTCTGCGCCTGGGCATACAGGCTCACGCCCTTCAGCCAGCCGCGCTGGATCTCGTACGAAGCCTGCAGGTCGACGATGGTCTCACCCTTGATGAAGGTGAGCTGCGCGTTGTCCTGGAAGTCCGACACCTGGCCCAGGAAGCTCGAACGCTTGCGCGCCGCGGCGGCGATCTGGAAGCCGTTCTTCTCGTAGTACAGGCGCAGGTTGGTCACCTTGCGCGACAGGCCCGGCAGCGGAATGCTGGTCATGTCGCCGTTCACGTTGGCGAAACCGCTCTCCGGCAGGTTCACGCTGCTCTTGGTGTCCGAATGGTTGACCATCACGCCGAAGCCATCCAGGTACTGGGTCATCATCGAGAACGGCACGTTCACCGCCAGCTCCCAGCCCTTCAGGTTGCCGCCGTCGCCGTTGGTCGGCTGGGTCAGCAGGCCCTGGGTCGAACCCTTGTACGGGCCGGTCAGCGGCAGCGGGGTGGTCGGGGTCACGAACGGGCCGAAGTCGAAGGCGCGTGGCGCACGGATGATGTAGCTGTCCAGCTTCTTGTAGAAGTAGGCGGCGCTCACATAACCCTTGTTGCCGAAGTACTTCTCGTACGACAGGTCGAAGGCCTTGGCGCGGAACGGCTTCAGCTGCGGGTTGCCGGCGCTGCCGGTCAGGATCGACACGCCCTGGGTCGCCAGGCCGAAGTTGCCGCCGGCACGCAGGTCGTCCAGGTTCGCGCGCGAGACCACCTTGGCCAGGCCCAGGCGCACTTTCTGCTCGTTCTTCAGGTCGAAGGACATGTTCAGGCTCGGCAGGACATCCCAGTAGCTGTCGGTCTCCGCCACGCGCTGCGCCGGGCAGGTCTGGGCGGTGTTGCCGACGCAACGGGCCTTGTCGATCACGTAGCCGCCACCGGTCTGGTTGGTGTGGATCGCCTGCAGGCCGACGTTACCGGTGTAGTTCAGGCCGAACAGCGCGCCCTCCATGTCGCCCATGACGTAGGCGGTATTGATGCGCTCGCGCACGTCCCAGAACTTGTTGTAGATGTCGGCGTCGACCTTGCCGGCCAGTTCGTAGACCGAACCGAGCGAGCCGCGCGGATCCCAGGACACCACGTTGAAGCCCGAAGCGCCAGCCTGGGCAACGTCGCTGCCCGGCACGGCCACGGCCGCGTACGGGCCGGCACCACCCTTGATCACCAGGCGGCCTTCGTCGCCGGTACGCGACTTGTCGCGCGAGGTGTGGTTGAAGCCGAAGCTGGAACCGACCAGCGGGCCGAACTCGATGGCGCGCTTGGCGGTCAGGCGCACGGCCTTGACCTGGTCTTCGATGTACGGCTGGGCCAGGTAGCCTGCCTGCGGCGAGGTTTCACCGCCCGACCAGCCCATCACGTCGGTCAGGCGCGCGACGCCGCGGTCTGCGTAGTTGCTGCCCGGGGTGTACTTCACCTCGCTGACGTTGCTGCCATTGAAGTTGGTGTACTTCAGGGTGTCCTGGGCGCGGCCCGGGATACCGGCGGTGGTTTCGTAGCGCGAGGACAGCTTGGTGGCCTTCGACCAGGTCAGGTCGGCCGCGGTGGTCCAGTCGGCGATCTTCAGCTCGCTGTTCCAGCCGATGGTCTTGAGGTCATCCTTGGCGCCCTCGTAGTGGTTACGCACCACGCCCTTCCAGTTGCTGATGGTGCCGCTGGTAGCGACGCCGTTCGACACGGTCGCTGCGCTCAGCACGTGCGGCAGCTCGTAGGCGCCGCCGGCATTAAAGGCCACGCCGCCTTCGAAGCCGGTCTTCTTCTGGCCGGTTTCGCCGGCCGAGTAGAACAGGTCGACGGTCGACTTGAAGTTCTTGTTGGGACGGAACTGCAGCGAGGCGAAGGCGCCGTCGCGTTC
Organism: Telluria sp. ZB4P36; assembly: GCF_059685865.1. Lineage (NCBI taxonomy): Bacteria > Pseudomonadati > Pseudomonadota > Betaproteobacteria > Burkholderiales > Oxalobacteraceae > Telluria > Telluria sp. ZB4P36. The sequence continues at coordinate 156,800 of NZ_JCASIE010000005.1, read as the reverse complement.
GTGCGAGTCGACCACGGTGTCGTAGCCGAAGCCACCCGGGGTCTTCACCGACGCGCCATTGAACGTCATGTCCGCGGTACCCCAGGAATTGAAGGTCGTCTGGCCGCCGCCGGTTTCTTCGTAGCGGGTGAAGCCCATTGCCACGCCGATGGTGCGGTTCGCGAACTGGTCGATGTACGACAGGGTGGCGCGCTTGCCGTCGCCTTCCGGCAGGCCGTCCGGGTGCTTCACGCCGAGGCGGGTCTTCTTGTAGCTGACGGCGACGGTGCGCTTGCCGAAGTCGAGCGGCTGCACGGTGCGCAGGTCGATGGTCGAAGCCAGGCCCTGGCCGATGACGCTGGCGTCCGGGGTCTTGTAGATGACGATGGAACCCATCAGTTCGGCCGGGAACAGGTCGAACTCAGGCGAACGGGCATTGCCGGTCGAGGCCATTTCGCGGCCGTTCAGCAGGGTACCGTTGAAGCTCGGCGACAGGCCGCGCACCGAGATGTCGGCGGCACGACCCGAGCTGCGGCCACGCTGGGCCGACACGCCCGGCAGGCGCGAGATCGATTCGGCGACGCTCTGGTCCGGCAGCTTGCCGATGTCTTCGGCCGAGATGGCTTCGACGATCGAGCTGGAATTCTTCTTGATCGAGATCGCCGCTTCGATGCCGCGGCGGATACCGGTCACCTGGACGGTGGCGACGCCCGGAGCCGGGGTAGCGCCCGGCGGGGTCGGCTCGGCGGCGGCGGCGGCCTGCTCGGCCGATGCCGGCTGGGTAGCAACGCTCGAGGTGGCGCTGGTGGTGTCCTGGGTCGTGGCTTGCGCGTAGGCGCTGCCGGCGAACACGGACAGGAAGACTGCGCAGCCGGCGGCAACCGGGCTCAGCTGAAATGCGTTGCGGACCGGCTCGCCGGTGCGCTTGGTTGCGAAGATGCTCATTTGTCCCCTCAATAAAGACTAATAATTTTTTCCCGAAACTACAGCGCGACAGCCAGCTGCACGGCAGCCTCAAGCAAACGGTTTTGAACGTTCTGTCAAGGATTCTGTATTAAAACTAGATGCACTGTCAACGGGAGTTGCTTGTTACTACGATAATGGCATGTTTTTCCGAGAATCGGCAGCAGAGCACGGGTTTTCCGTTGTATTTGGGCTACAGGATCCGATACAGACGTCTGTAGTCGGACTACAAACGCCCATCGATGTTGCATAATTGACTCAAAATGCACCAACTTGGTGCATCAAGTTGGCCAGCCCGTCCTTATAGACGAATAGATGCACCACAGAAATGGAAATCTTCAACAGAACGACCTGTACTTTGACTAGATATTTGAGCGGCAATCCGTTTGTCCGCAATGGCCGATCCATAGTATTCTCGCTGCAACTCAACCAAGCACGGCATTCTCTTTGTACCAGGAGTCATACCGCGTCTGTAGTCTGACTACGTAAAAGCGCCGAGTGTGGCCACCGGGAACAAGGAAACGCCCGATATCCCCATGAGACACGTCCTCGCCAGCATCCTGATCGGCAGCGCCGCCCTGCTCCCGCTTGCCGCCCACGCCCAGCCCCCTGCCATTGCCCACATGGAACCGCCTTTCTGGTGGACCGGCATGCAGCACCAGGGCCTGCAGCTGATGGTGCATGGCGAGCGCATCGCCGACCTGGAGCCAAGCCTGGCCTACCCCGGCGTGCGCATCGTCTCGGTCACGCGGGTACCCGGCAGGAATTACCTGTTCATCGACCTGGAGATCGGCGCGCAAGCGCGGCCGGGCAAGTTCGACATCGCCTTCAAGGGTGCCGGCCGCCAGGCCAGTTACACCTACCAGTTGCTGGCGCGCGCGCCCGGCTCGGCGCAGCGGATCGGCTTCAACGGCAGCGACGCGATCTACCAGGTGATGCCGGACCGCTTCGCCAACGGCAATCCGGACAACGACAGCACCCCGGACACGCTGGAAAAGGCCAACCGCGCCAACGGCTCGGGGCGCCACGGCGGCGACATCCAGGGCATCATCGACCGCCTCGACTACATCAAGGGCATGGGCTTCACCCAGCTGTGGCCGACGCCGCTGGTCGTGAACGACATGCCGGCCTACTCCTACCACGGCTATGCCGCCACCGACCACTACCGCATCGACCCGCGCTACGGCAGCAACGAGGACTTCCGCCGCCTGTCGCTCGAGGCGAAGAAGCGCGGCATCGGCCTGATCCAGGACGTGGTACTGTCGCACATCGGCAGCGGTCACTGGTGGATGAAGGACTTGCCGACCCCGGACTGGGTCAACTATGGCAAGTTCGTGCCGACCCAGCACCACCGCACCGCCGTGCAGGACCCCTACGCCTCGAAGGAAGACGCCGACAACTTCACGCGCGGCTGGTTCGTCGAGAGCATGCCCGACCTGAACCAGTCCAACCCGCTGGTCGCGAACTACCTCATCCAGAACAACATCTGGTGGATCGAGTACGCCGGCCTGTCGGGGCTGCGCATCGACACCTTCGGCTATTCGGACGGCGCCTTCCTGTCCGCGTACACGCAGCGCCTGATGGCCGAATACCCGAAGCTGAACATGGTGGGCGAGGAATGGAGCAAGCTGGTCCCGGTCGTCGCGCGCTGGCAGCGCGGCAAGGACAACTTCGACGGCTACCGCGCCTCCACCCCGAGCCTGATGGACTTTCCGCTGGCCGAGGCCATGCGCACGGCGCTGGCCGCCAGGGAAGGCCATAACGTCTTCGGCGACGTGTACGAGACCCTCTCGCTCGACTACCTGTACCCGGAACCGACCAATCTGGTGCTGTTCTCGGACAACCACGACATGTCGCGCATCTGGAGCGTGGTGGGCGAAGACTTCGACCGCTACCGCATGGCCCAGGTGTTCCTGATGACGATGCCGCGCATCCCGCAGTTCTACGTGGGCGACGAAATCCTGATGACCAGCGCGACCAAGGAACGCAACGACGTCAGCTACCGCAGCGACTTCCCGGGCGGCTGGGCCGGCGACAAGGTCGATGCCTTCGCCGGCAAGGGTCTCACGGGCCAGCAGCGCGCCGCGCAGGAGCTGGTGCGCAAGCTGGCCAACTGGCGCAAGGGCCAGCCGGTGATCCACCACGGGAAGCTGATGCACTACGGACCGCGCGACAACACCTGGGTCTATTTCCGCTATTTCGATAACCAGCGCGACAAGAAGAAGGTGCTGGTCGCCTTCAACAACAACCCGAAGGAGATGGTGCTGGAGACTCAGCGCTTCCGCGAGATGCTGGCTGGCGTCGCCGGCGGCACCGATGTCCTGAGCGGCAGGCGCTTCGACCTCACCAGGGAATTGCGGCTGCCGGCGAAGGCCAGCCTGATCCTCGAACTGGACGCCGCGCGATGAAGCGCTCCCTGCTGGCGGCCGCCGCCCTCCTCGCCTGCCTGTCCGCATCGGCCCAGGATAGGGAACTGTACATCCGCGGCGCCTTCAACGGCTGGGGCACCGACAATGCCCTGGTCCACAAGGGCAGGGGCGTGTATGAAGCCGACATCCTGGTCAGCCCCGGCAACCATGCCTTCAAGGTGGGCAGCCGCGACTGGGCCGAGGAATGGGTGCTTGATGCCAACCAGAGCGTGACGGTGGCGCCGGACACGCCCTACCGCCTGGCGACCCAGGCCGGTCCGGAAGACTACCTGTTCGTGCGCCGCACCGGCAGCTACCGTTTCACGGTGGATGCTTCCGATCCGGCCGCGCCGAGCCTGCGCATCGTGCGCCTCGAGACGCCGCAGGCGGCCGCCGCGCCCGATCCGCATGCGGGACGCAAGGCCGTCGCCGCGCTCGCCTGGCCGACCTGGGACGGCAAGCAGGAAACGGTCCGCATCTCGTCGCCGGACGCGATGGCGCCGCTGCGCACGTACACGCACTCGACCACCCTGAGCCTGCGCGACCCGGGGCCCCAGCACAGCGACTACCGCGAGGACGCCGGCCTGCCGCGCATCCGGACCGGCAACCTGGCCTATGACGCGCTGTTCGCGCTGGCCGGCGCCGAGATGCGCCTCGATTCGGTCAGCCATATCCGCGACGGCAATTACAAGGGCGGCGCCGCGATTCCCTGCGAGTGTTTCGCCACCGGCGAGAAGTGGCATTACGTCTGGACCCGCGACCTGTCGTATGCGGCCGACCTGGGCCTGGCCCTGCTCGACCCGCAGCGGGTGCGTAACTCGCTCGACTTCAAGCTGTCCGGCTGGCGCAAGGGCATCCCGATTGCTCCGCCGGTGGCGGGGACGGCGGATGGCCTGCAGATCGTGCAGGACACCGGCAGCGGCGGCAGCTGGCCGGTCAGCACCGACCGCGTCACCTGGGCCTTCGCAGCCGAGGAAACCCTGCGTACCCTGCCCGCGCTTGAGCGCGCCCCCTTCGCCCGGCGCGCGCTAACGGCGCTGACGAACACCATCGAGAACGACCGCATCGCAGCCTTCGACGCGAAGACCGGCCTGTACATGGGCGAACAGTCCTTCCTCGACTGGCGCGACCAGAGCTATGCCGCGTGGATCCCGAGCGAGCTGGCCTCGATGTCGACCTCGAAGTCGCTGTCGACCAACGTCGGCCATTACCAGGCCTTGCGCCTGGCCGCGCAACTGGCGCGCGAGCACGGCGACACGTCCCGCGGCAAGCGCTACGACCATTGGGCGGCGGCGCTCAAGCGCGCCATCAACCGCGAACTGTGGCTGCCCGATGCCGGCATGTACAGCAGCCTGACCGCCGGCCACCTCGACGGCGCACCGCTGCACAAGTTCGACTGGCTCGGCCAGTCGCTCGCCATCCTCAGCGGCATCGCCGGCGAGGAGCGCGCGCGCTCGATCCTGGCGCGCTATCCGCACGGGCCGATGGCTGCGCCCGTGATCTGGCCGCAGCAGCCGGACATGCCGGTCTACCACAACCGCGCGCTGTGGCCCTTCGTGACGGCCTATGGCCTGCGTGCCGCCACGCAGAGCGGGAACGTGGCGGTGGCCGATGCGGCCTACGATTCGCTGCTGCGCGGCGCCGCGCTGAACATGTCGAACATGGAGAACCTCGAGTGGCTGTCCGGCCAGCCGCTGCTGCTCGACGAACGCCATCCGAAGCTGATCGGGCCGGTGATCAATTCGCGCCGCCAGCTATGGTCGGTCGGCGCCTACCTCGGGATGGTGGTGGGCGAGGTGTTCGGGGTGTCGGTGCGGGACGACGGCATCGCCCTGCGTCCTTTCGTAACCGCCAGGCTGCGGCGCGAGATGTTCGGCGCCGGCAGCGAGGTCTCCCTGCACGACCTGCGCCTGCACGGCAAGCGCATCGACCTGCGCCTGCGCCTGCCCGCCGTGAGCCATGACAACGGCTATTACGCGGTCGAGCGCGTGCTCCTGAACGGCAAGCCGGCCGGGCAGACGCTGCGCCTGGCGCAGCTGAAGGCCGACAACCAGGTCGAGATCGTGCTCGGCAAGCTGCTGCCCGGGCAGCAGGACATCCGGCGCGTATCCGACGATCCCTATGCCGCCGACGGCGCCACCTTCGGTCCGCGCGAGCCGGCCATCACGGCATTGCAGCGCGATGCCGAGGGCGTCACGCTGCAGATCGCCGGCAGCGGCAAGGAGCAGGACCTGAGCTACAGCGTCTACCGCGACGGCAAGCGCGTGGCCGATGGCGTACAGGCCGGGACCTGGGCCGACCGCGCGGGCAGCGCCTTCGCCTGCTATGCGGTCGAAGCACGCTTCGGTGCGACGGGAAACCGCAGCCACCACAGCGCGCCGCGCTGCGCCGATGCCGGCATCGAGGTCGCCGTCACCGATCCGCGCACGGTCTCCAACATCAAGCCCAGCCCGCCGAATGCGCGCTTCGCCGCGTCCCACCTGGCCGGCTGGGGCCAGCCCGGCGACCGCTACACGGTCGAGCGCATCGCGGTGCCGGCGGCCGGCAGCTACCAGGTCCAGCTGCGCTACCACAATGCCGCCAACCAGGTGAACCTGGGCATCAGCGGTGGGGTGAAATGGCTGGCCGTAAAGGATGGGCGCGGCCGGGTCGTGGCCCAGGGCGTCGTGGGGTTGCCGCATGCGCCGCTGGCGAAGGCGGATACCCCGACCGTGTATTCGACGCCGCTTGCGGCGCGCCTGGAGCGCGGGTCCTACCGCATCGAGATGAGCGACTTCTACAATATGAGCTATCTCGACAGCAACAGCAGCTTCAGCGCGGCCGGCGGGCTGGCCGGACCGTCCAACCGTTTCGATATCTACGGAGTACGCCTGCTGCGTACCAACTGAGTTCAGGCAGCCTCGGTATCGCCCGGGACCGGCCGCGCTTCCTTGCGCGACGGCCCCTGGGCCATCAGGAGCAGGCGCCCTTCCAGCACGCGGAATTCCAGCGGCATGGTCACCGTCGCCACTTCGCCGTCGGCCGCCACCTTCATGCGCTTGCGGCCGTACACCGAGGGCGTGCGCACCAGCAGGCGTTTGAAGGCGAAGGCTTCCACCTCGTCATCGTCGCCCAGCCGTCCCAGCATGCCGCGCACGAGCAGGCGCAGCAGGCCGAGCTTGCCCATCGGCCTGGGCGCGATGCCGACCAGCTGCCCCTCTTCCACCGCCTCGATCAGGCCGTCGCGCATGCCGACCTGCTCCAGCTGCAGGCGGTTATTTCCTATGAACAAAGTCGTGGTGCGTAGGCGGCGTTCCTTGCCGTCGAGTTCGAGCGTGATGCGCAGGTGACGGTGCGGCCGCAGCGCGATCTTGATTGCAGAAAAGAAGGCGACGACGCGGCTGCGGCCATACTGGCGCTTGTCCTCTTCGCGCGCTTCCAGCATCTTCGGGTAGAGCCCGACGCTGGCGTTGACGAGGAAGATCTTGTTGTTGAGCAAGCCCACCTGCACCGGCTGCACCTTCGCGCGCAGCAGGGCATAGACGGCCTCTTCCAGGTCTTCGGGAATGCCGTGGGTGCGGCCGAAATAGTTGAACGTTCCTTGCGGCAAGACACCGAAGGGACAGCCGGCCAGCACCGCTTCGTGGGCGACCGTGTTGATGGTGCCGTCGCCGCCCGCCGCCACCAGGATGCCGCCGCTGCCGGCGGCGCGCGCCGCCAGGTCATGCGCTTTTGCGGCCAGCTCGGCCGGATCGTCGACCAGCTCCAGGTGGCAGCTGCGCCCGGCGGCCGCCAGCACGGTTTCGATGGTCGAGCGCCGCAGCGCCGTTTCGGAGTGGCCCGATCCGGCGTTGAGGACAATATAGAACGGTGCGTCGGGGCTCGGCTCGGTGGTCGGCATCGATGGCGTGCTCGGTTGGTGGATCAGCGACGCCATCCTACCACCACCGGCGCGGCGCCACGGTGCGCTAGCACTCGCGGGACAGGGTCATGCCGTAGAGGTTGAGCGCGGGTTCGTCCGCCACCAGGGAGCGCCTGCCTTCGAAACCCATTCCCAGCCTGAGCAGCAGCCCGATCGAGGACGCGTTGCCCGGCGTGGTGATGGCCACCAGCCGCGGGATGCCGAGCGTGCGCGCATGCGCCACCACGGCCTGGGCGGCTTCGAAGGCATAGCCCTGCCCGCGATGGCGCGCCAGGAAGGCGTAGCCGATATCGACGTCCTCGAGGGTATCGCGCTTGATCAGGCCGGACAGGCCGACCGCTACCCCACCCTCGAGCAGCTCCACCATGTACATCGAGTGGCCGCGCGTGCGCTGCATCGCCACCGGGCCGTCCTCGATCGATTTGACGGCGTCGTCGAGGGTGCGCACGCCGCGGTCGCCGATATGTTCGATGAAGGCCGGGTCGTTGAGGATCTCGAGGTAGACGGCGGCGTCGCGCGCATCGACCAGGCGCAGGCGCAGGCGATCGGTACGGGCCACCTCCGTCATGCGTCCACCGTCGGCCAGTGATCCGGGTCTTGCAGCAGTTGGTACATGACGTAGGCGTCGACGTAGCCGAGGCGCTTGTGGCGGTAGGCCTTGGGCAGGGTGCCGACGATCGAGAAACCGAGTCTCTTCCACATCCGGATGGCGGCGGTATTGGTGCTCACGACGTAGTTGAACTGCATGGCAAGAAATTGCAGGCGGCGCGCCTCGGCCAGGCTGTGCTCGCCGAGCAGGCGCCCCACTCCGGCGCCCTGGGCCGAAGGGCTGACCATGTAGGAAGCGTTGGCCACGTGGTGCCCGCGCCCGACCTGGTTCGGCACCAGGCGGTACATGCCGAGCACGCGCTCGCCGCTGGAGGTCGCGACGAAGCTCGACACCTCGGGCCCGAGCCAGTAGGCATGGCCCGCCTCGCGCGAGATTGCGGTGGTGAACGGATAGGTTTCGCCGGCGGCGACGTGGGCGCAGAAGATGCTCCACATCGCATCGAAATCGTGCTCGCCGGCGCGGCGGATCTGGATGTCTTTCACGGCAGTCGGAGGGCGTTGCTGAACTTGAAAGCGTTCTATTCTAGCCTCAAACTGGACAAGATTTCACGTATCGTGCCGCCCTTTTTGTCGGCATTGTCATTCCGCCTACTAAGCACCTACAGCAGGCGGCATCCTGAAATCGGTGCCGGCCGGCCGCCCCGGCAGGTGCAGGGTCACCCGCGCCGACGGCGCCTCGGCCACCACGGCGCCGCGCCGCACCACCAGCCTGCGCGGGGCGCGCAGGCGGATCGCTTCCACCGTGGAGCCGGCGTCCAGCAGCACCAGGTCGGCATGGCAGCCCGGCGCCAGCCCGTAGCCTTCGAGGCCCAGGATGCGCGCCGGGGTCTCGGTCACCGCCAGGAAGCACTGGTGCATCGCCTCCACGCCCGTCATCTGGGCCACGTGCAATCCCATGTGCGCCACCTCCAGCATGTCGCCCGAGCCCATGCCGTACCAGGGGTCGAGCACGCAGTCGTGGCCGAAGGCGACGTCGACGCCGGCCGCGAGCAGCTCCGGCACGCGGGTCATGCCGCGCCGTTTCGGGTAGCTGTCGTGGCGGCCCTGCAGCGTGATGTTGATCAGGGGGTTGGCGATGGCGGCGACGCCGCTCTCGGCGATCAGGGGCAGCAGCTTGCTCACATAATAGTTGTCCATCGAGTGCATCGAGGTCAGGTGCGAGCCGGCCACCAGGCCCTGCAGGCCGAGGCGCTGGGTCTGCGCCGCCAGGGTCTCGATGTGGCGCGACATCGGGTCGTCGGTCTCGTCGCAGTGCATGTCCACGCGCCGGTCGTGTTGCGCCGCGAACTCGCACAGCAGGCGGATCGATTCGGCGCCATCCGCCATGGTGCGTTCGAAGTGGGGGATGCCGCCGACCACGTCGACGCCCATCGCAATGGCGCGCTTCAGGTTGTCGAAGGCGCCGGGACTGCGCAGCAGGCCGTCCTGGGGGAAGGCGACCAGCTGCAGGTCGAGGTAGGGCGCCACCTGCTTGCGCACGTCCAGCAGCGCCTCGACCGCCAGCAGGCGGTCGTCGCAGATGTCGACGTGGGTACGGATCGCCAGCAGCCCGCGCGCCACCGCCCAGTCGCAATAGCGCAGCGCGCGCTCGACCAGCGCATCCTGGGCCAGCTGGGGCTTGAGCTCTCCCCACAGGCGGATTCCTTCCAGCAGGGTGCCGCTGCGGTTCACGCGCGGCAGGCCGTAGCTGAGGGTCGAATCCATGTGGAAGTGCGCGTCCACGAAGGGTGGACTCACCAGGTCGCCCTCGGCGTCGATCTCGCGCGCGCCCTGCGCAGCCAGCCGCTTTTCCACGGCGGCGATGCGGCCGCCGCTGATGCCGATGTCGATGCCGCGGCTGCCGTCGGGCAGGGTGGCATTGCGAATCACGAGATCCATGCGCGCTCCTCCTATTGTCTGGCTGATTGTAACCATTTCCTGCCGGATTGCACGGCCAAGCAAAATCCACGATGACCTGTGATGCTGCAACGCAATATTTCAGCTCTACAAGGACAAAATAAGTAGTTGGCAACACGCGCCTTTCATGGATACACTAGTGATATTGCAGTGCGCCATAAATGACTGACAAGGAAACCTCATGACTTCACTCAGCGACCAGTTTTCCGCAGTACGCAAGGCCCAGTTCGAAGCACAGTTCGATTTCTTCAATTCCATGACCACCCAGGCGTTCGAGAGCGCCAGCCGCGTGGCCGCCCTCAACCTGGCGGTATCGCGCGACGCGGTCCAGCGTTCGCTCGGCACCGGTTTCGCACTGCTGAACGCGCGCGATCCGCGCGACGTCTTCACCCTCGGCGGCCAGGCCGAAGAGCAGGTGCGTCACCTGTTCGACTATGGCCGTGAACTGCTCGGCATCGCCAGCGGCGTGCGCCCCTATGCCGCGCTTCCGCAGGCACTCGCGCAGGCGCGGCAGCAGGCCATCGAGACCGTCGAGGTGGTCGAGCATGCAGCCGAGGCTGCCGCAGAAGCCCTGCCTGAACCGGTAGCGGAAGCTGCCGTGAGCGCGGAGCCTGCCGCGGCTGTCGCCGCCGACGCCGAACCCGTCGTCCTGGCCGAGCCGGCGCCTGAGCCGCTGGCCGCCGTGACCGAACCCGCGCCCGCCGCCGAGCCGACGGCCATCGCCAAGGCCGCCGGCAAGGGCACGCCCTACGCCGCCGTGGCCCCGCACCCGGACGCCGCTCCGGTGGCCGCCGCGGACAGCGTCGAACTGCCGAAGGTCGAGATCGCACGCCCGTCTTCCAAACGGAGGAAGTAAGCGCTCTCTGCCGGGTGCGCACGAGCATCCGATTGGCAAAGCGACTACACTAGCGGGCTTCGGCCCGCTAGTCGTTTCTGGACGCAAAAATCGGGCCGCAAAGATCTCCAAGGAAACTGTATGAGTCTTGCAAGCCTGATCGGCGGGTTCGTCCGCCGGCATTGGCCCGCCTATGTCTCGTCGGCCTTCATGCTGGCCGGCGTCGCCATCTGCACGGTATTGATTCCGCGCAAGGTTGGCGCCCTGATCGACGGCCTGGCGGCGCACAGCCTGGACCAGCGCGCGCTGCTGCTCGGCCTGGCCCAGCTGCTCGGCCTCGGGGTCGCCATCTACGTGCTGCGCGTGGGCTGGCGCATCCGCCTGTATTCGGCCGCCTACAACCTCGGCGTCGAGCTGCGCACCCGCCTGTACGCGCGCCTGTCGAGCCAGGGGCCGGCCTTCTACCAGCGCCAGCGCACCGGCGACCTGATGGCCCTGGCCACCAACGACATCGACGCCATCGAGATGGCGGCCGGCGAAGCCATGCTGGCCGGTTTCGACGGCACCCTCACCCTGGTCATGGTGCTGGGCATCATGACGCTCGGCGTCGACCCGCGCCTGGCCGGGATCGCCCTGCTGCCCTTCCCGCTGATGGCCTTCGCGTTCTGGCGCATCTCGAGCCAGGTCCACACGGCCGAAGCCGATGCGCTGAAGCGTTTCTCGGCCCTCAACGACCACGTGCAGGAATCCCTGTCCGGCGTGCGCACCCTGCGTGCGCTCGGCCTGGAAGCGCGCAGCAGCGCCCAGTTCAGCGAACTGGCGGGCAATGCGGCCGCCGCCAGCCTCAGCGCCCAGCGCTGGGAAGCCGCCTACGAACCCGCGGTCGGCCTGACCCTGACCGCCGCCACCGGCCTGACCCTGGGCCTGGGCGGCTACCTGGTCTGGAACAATGAGCTGACGGTCGGCGCCCTGACCAGCTTCTCGATGTACCTGGGCCAGCTGATCTGGCCGATGTTCGCGGCCGGCTGGGTGCTGTCGCTGATCGAACGCGGACGCGCGGGCCTGGCGCGCCTGCAGCCGCTGCTCGATGCTCCCTTGAGCGTCGAGGACAAGGGCAGGCTGGACGCGGTCGGGCGCGGCCCGCTGGTGCTGGACCGGGTCGGCTACGCCTACCAGGATGCCGAGCGGCCGGCGCTGAGCGAGGTCTCGGTGCGCCTGGAGCCGGGCCAGACCCTGGGCCTGGTCGGCCCCACCGGCGCCGGCAAGTCGACCCTGCTGCGCGTGCTGCTGCGCCAGGCCACGCCGCAGCAGGGGACGGTCGCCTGGGCCGGCCACCCGATCGAGCACTACCGGCTGGAAGCCCTGCGCGGGGCCATGAGCTGGGTACCGCAGGAATCCTTCCTGTTCTCGGCGACCATCGCGGAGAACATCGCGCTGGCGCGTCCGGGCGCCTCGCGTGCGGAGATCGAAGGGGCGGCGCGGATGGCCTCGATCCACGACGACATCCTGCGCTTCCCGCAGGGCTACGACACGCCGGTGGGCGAGAAAGGCATCACGCTCTCGGGCGGCCAGCGCCAGCGCGTCGCCATCGCGCGCGCCCTGCTGGCCGACAGCGCACTGCTGCTGCTCGACGACGCCCTGTCGGCGGTGGACACCGGCACCGAAACCCGCATCCTCGAACACCTCGAGGAATTGCGTGCAGCGCGCCCCGAACGCGCCGCCATCATCGCCAGCCACCGCCTGTCGAGCGTGGCCGGCGCCGACCGCATCGTGGTGCTGCGCGACGGCCGCATCACCGAATCCGGCACCCACGACGAATTGCTGCTGCTGGACGGCTGGTATGCCAGCCAGTGGCGCTACCAGCAACTGGAGGCCAGCATTGACGCCGACTGAACCCAAACTCGACACCAAGGATATGCGCACCCAGGCCAGGCAGGCGGCCGGCCTGCTGCGCCGCGCCGCCGCCCCGGAGAAGCGTCACTTATATTGGGCCACGTTCTGGCTCGCCATCGCCGCCGGCCTCGAAGTGCTCGGCCCCTTGCTGGGCAAGGCGCTGATCGACGACCACCTGTTGACCCGCAATCTGGACTGGACCCGCATGTCGCTGCTGCTCGGCGGCCTGGTGGTCACCGGCTGGGCCTCGTCCTGGATCCGCTACCTGCAGCTGATCCGCCTCTCGGGCCTGGCGATGCGTTCGGTGCGACGCCTGCGCGAATGGGTCTACGGCCATGTGCTGCGCCTGCCGATGGCCTTCTTCGATCGCGCCATCACCGGCCAGCTGGTCAGCCGCGTGACCAACGACACCGAGGCCGTCAAGACCCTCTATATCCAGGTGCTGTTCGTGATGCTCGACTCGAGCATCGTGCTGGTCGGGACGCTGGCGGCGATGGCCTGGCTCGACTGGCGCCTGATGCTGGTGGTGCTGGCCCTGGTGCCGGCGGTGGTCGGCATCGTCTGGCTCTACCAGCGCCTGTCGGCGCCGGCCGTGACGCGCGCCCGCGCCCTGCGCAGCGACATCAACGGCCAGATGGCCGAATCGATCGGCGGCATGAGCGTCCTCCAGGCCAGCAACGCCCAGCTGCGCTTCGGCGAGCGCTTCCTGCACACCAACCGCGCGCACCGCAAGGCGCGCCTGGCCGAGCTGAAGGCGAATGCCTTCCTGCTGCGCCCTGCCCTGGACCTGCTCAACGTGGTGCTGCTGACCATCGTGATCTATGGCTTCGGCCAGCGCCCGATGAACGCCGTCGAAGTGGGCGTGCTGTACGCCTTCATCAGCTATATCGCGCGCGTGGTCGAACCCCTGATCCAGATCACCATGCAGTTCAGCGGCCTGCAGCAGGCGGTGGTGGCCACGGCGCGCGTCTCCAGCCTGCTCGACGAGACCGGCGCGGCCGAACATGCCCTTGGGCGCGTGGGCAACGAGGCGGCCTTCGATCCGCAGGCGCCGGCGGTGCGCGTGCGCGGCCTGAACTTCGCCTACGTGGCAGGCCAGCGCGTGCTGCACGACCTGTCGCTCGACATTCCGCAAGGCGCCTTCTTCGGCATCGTCGGCCACACCGGCAGCGGCAAGTCCACCCTGCTCTCGCTGCTGCTGCGCTACTACACGGCGGACGAGGGCAGCATCGAGATCGGCGGCCTCCCGCTGGCCTCGATCGGCAACGAGCGCTTCCGCAACGAAGTAGGCCTGGTGCCGCAGGATCCCTTCATCCTGGCCGCGACGGCGCGCGAGAACATCGACATGGGTCGCGGGCTGCCGCTCGATCGCATCGAGGCGGCAGCCCGCGCCGCGCACGCGCACGGCTTCATCGCGGCGCTGGAACAGGGCTACGAGACCCAGCTGGGCGAAGGCGGCTCGCGCCTGTCCTCGGGCCAGAAACAGCTGGTGGCGATCGCGCGCGCACTGGCGGGCGAGCCGCGCATCCTGCTGCTGGACGAAGCGACCTCGCGCATCGACAGCGCCACCGAGCAGATCGTGCAGGAAGCGCTGGAGGAATTGCGCGGCAAGGTGACCATCATCGCGATCGCGCACCGCCTGTCGACCATCCGCGCGGCCGACCGCATCATCGTGCTGAACCACGGCCGCATCAGCGAGGCCGGTTCGCACGAGGAGCTGATGCGGATCGAGGGCGGTTTGTACCAGCGCCTCTACCTGCTGCAGCAGATCGCGGTCTAGCTTAACCCTGCCGGCGCCGGATGTCGTTCACGACCTGGGTGGCGAGCCGGTCGAGCGCCGCGAAATGCGGGCCCAGGCCCTGCTGCAGGGCCGCCGGGACGCTGTCGGCGCCCAGGCGGCAGGCGACCAGCGCGGCGCCGAAGGGAATGCCGCGTGCGGTCGAGTCCTGTTCGTCGCGCACCGGCGCGCGTTCCTGGATGACCGGGACGACGAGGGAAGCGATGACCTCGGGATTGCCCTGCTCGAAGGAGACCAGCAGCATCCGCATCCGGCCTTCCGGACCATCGGCGGCCAGGTAGTCGAACATGCTGCCCAATAGCGGGTCGGTGGCCAGGTCCAGGTGCCTGGCCGCGTGGAGCTCGCGTTCGGCATCCGCCAGTCCTTCGGGAGTGAAGTCGCAGCGCCGCTGCAGTTCCCCGGCGGCTGCGCGGCGCGGGGCCGGCAGGTCGGACCTTGTTTTTTCCAGGGCGCGGCGGCAGGTCTCGAGGACGTTCGTCGCATAGAAATAGGCACCGTCACCGGGCTTGCGCATAGCCTCGTAGAAGAATACGCGCAGGCTCCGGGCGTTTACCAGTTTCGCGTGCATGTCGCGCCAGGATGGCGCCGGGTGCTGTTCGACGGCCGGCGCTGTGGCGGCAGTGTGGGCCGCCGGCAATGGCGTCGCGGCCGGCGGTGACACCGGGCCCGGCGCGGGCACGGCCAGCTTGACAGGTGCCGGGGAAGGCATGGTCCATACCACGACGCCGGCCAGCACTGCACTCAGCACGGCGCCAATGGCGATCTCACGAATCCGCATGTCGGCATCTTATCAGGCCCTGCTCCAGTTGAAGCAAGCCGCCGGCACCCCTGCCCCGCTCACCAGCAGCGCGCCATGCCGGTAGAAGCCCCAGCGCCGCTCCTCGGGCACGGCCACCACGACCACGCCCATCGCGCGGTCGCTCCAGACCAGGCGCGCGTCGAGGGCGTCGAGGGCCGCGAACACCTCGCGCGGACCGGCGCCGGGCTGGAACACCACGGTGGCGAAGCCGGTCTGCGCCGGTGGAACCAGGGCCCAGGCACCGGCGCCGGAGGTGACGGCCGCCAGCGCCAGCATCGCCGCGCCGCCCTGCAGGCCCGGACCGCCGCCCTTGCGCCGCAGGCGCAGGCCGAGCGCCAGCGGCAGCAGGCCGAACAGCGCCAGCCACAGCAGGTCCCACAGCAGCGGCGCCTCGCTGTCGATGCGGATACGGTGGATCCCGAGCAGCCAGTGCGAGAGCACGGCGTCGACCAGGTGCCAGAGGCCGAAGCCGAGCAGCACCGCGCCCGCCAGCGGCCAGCCCCACTGTCCCGCGCCGCGCCGGTGCAAGCGCCACAGGCCGGCCAGGCCGGCCAGCGCGATCAGGTACATCAGCGCATGGAACCAGCCGTCCCACAGCACCTGCAGGCGCAGGTCATCGATGCCAGGCACCAGGCTGAGCAGATGGTGCCATTGCAGGATCTGGTGCAGCAGGATGCCGTCGAAGAAACCGCCCAGCGCGAAACCGAGTACGGCGCCCCAGCGCGCCCACGGTGTGTTCCACATCGCCTTCCTCCCGAGCAGGACATGACCTGGCCGAGTATAGCCAAGCCGCCATGCCGGCCGACGCACCATTCGTCATGGAAGGCGCTAGCTGCGCCGGCTCCAGGCGGTGCCCGCCGCTACCGCCGCCAGGCCGGCCGCGAGGAAGCCGGCGGCCGTCTGCAGCGTGGCGTCGCCGTGGAAGCCGACCACGTCCATCATCGCCATGCCCTTGGCCTGGATCATCACGTAGAAGCCGAACAGGAACAGGCCGAGGAACAGCCGCGGCGTGCGGCTCAGTTGTCCGAACAGCGCGGCGCAGCCGGACAGGCCCACGATGCCGGCCAGCAGCGCGAACGCGCGCACCGGCTCGTCGAGGCTCCAGCGCAGCCCGACGCTTCCCATGAACAGCAGGCCGAGCAGCAGTGCGGCCGCCCACTGGCGCAGGAAGCGGCGCCGGATTCCGCCCGGCACGGCGGCGCTCAGGCCGTCGCAGCCGGCGCTGGTGTCGCGGGTGCTGCTGTCGCTGCACAGGATGCCCCAGAAGGCCAGCGCCCCCGCCAGCAGGCCGGGCAGGACACTTGCCGGCAGCAGCAGGCCGCCGGCCAGGCAGGCGGCGAGCGCCAGGATCGCGCTGGGCGCCGACATCAGCACCAGGCCGGCGTCGGCCAGCACCTGGCCCGCCGGCCCCGGCAGGCGCGCGGCCAGCCGCATCAGGGGCTGCACGGTCCGCGCCAGCGGACGCAGCCAGCCGTTGAGCAGCGCCAGCGGCGAGCGCCGCTGGCGCGCCTTGCCGGCCTTGACGCGGTCCGGCGAAAAGCGGTGGAACAGCAACACGGCCGGCAGCAACGGCAGCAGGGCCAGCCCGCAGGAGAGCATGCGCTCGCGCGCCATGGCCCCGCTCCACAGCCATTGCGGCAGTTCGACCGGGGGCAGCGCGGCCTTGAAGGGCATCATGCCGACGCCCATGGCCGCCGTGTCGGCATGGTGGCGCAGGCCCATGATCGCATTCGACATGCCGGTGAAATCGACCAGGGTGAGCCAGGCCGGCGCTCCGCCCTCCTCCACCGCCCCCCCGACCGACAGCTGCGCCACCCAGATCATGAAATACAGGATGTCGCCGCCCTTGCCCATCAGCGGGCTCCAGCTGTCACACAGCACCGCGCAGCTGGCGGCGAAGAAGGCCATCGGCAGCAACAGCAGCGCGTAGGTCTGCAGGTAGACCAGGGGCTGCAGCGGGCCGTCGCCGCGCAGCAGGTGGCAGGCGAAGGTGGTCAGCATGAAGGCGCAGAGCAGCAGCACCAGCCAGGCAGCGGCACCCAGCCAGCGGCTGGCGACCAGCAGGACGTCGCCTGCCGGCGTGGCGCCGATCACGCCGCCGATCCCGCTGCGCAGGTCTTCGCCGGTGCGCCCGCGCGCCAGGTAGAAGCCGGCGAGGCTGAACAGGAGGCTGGCCATGGTGGCGCTGCCGACCGCCAGCGCGGAACTGGTGTACAGCACCCGCGCGTCGTTCAGCACGATCAGGGTCCGGCCGGTGGACACGTCCTCGATCATGGCCCAGGTGAGCGCCACCACGGCCAGCACCGCCACCAGGGTGGACAGGCGGCGCAGGCGCAGCCGCACTTCGCTGCCGGCCAGATGGAATAGCGGATGCGCCATCATGCCGCCTCCGCCGGCAGGGCATAGCGCTGCGCCATCAGGGCTTCTTCCAGGCTCGGGTCGGCCTCGCGCGCGCCCAGGCAGGGCAGCTCGGGGTGCGCGATACGCAGCAGCATGCGGCCGTCCTGGCGCTGGGCCTGCAGCACGTGCACGCGTTCGCGCAGCGCCGCACAATCTGCTTCGAGCACGCTGACGCTCCAGACCTGGCCACGGGCGCGGCGCAGCACCGCGTCCGGCGTCTCGTGCGCAACCAGCCGCCCCGCCCGCATGATCGCCAGTTCGGTCGCGATGCTCTCCACGTCGGACACGATGTGGGTCGACAGGATCACCAGCTTGCCCAGCCCGAGCTCCGCCAGCAGGTTACGGAAGCGCAGCCGTTCTTCCGGGTCGAGCCCGGCGGTCGGTTCGTCCACCACCAGGATGTCGGGATCGTTCAGCAGCGCCTGGGCGATGCCGAGGCGGCGCTTCATGCCGCCCGAGAACGAGGCGGCCGGCCGCTGCGCCTGCTCGTGCAGGTTGACCAGTGCCAGCAGCCGGCGGATGCGGGCCGCGTCGCGCACGCCCTTCAGGGCCGCGAAGTACTGCATGAATTCGAGCGCGCTGAGGTTGGGGTAGACGCCGAAATCCTGGGGCAGGTAGCCCAGGCGGCGTCGGATCGCGTCGGGCTTGCGCACGATGTCGATGCCGTCGAACAAGATCTGGCCTGCGCTGGGACGCGCCAGGGTGGCGATCATTCCCATCAGGGTCGACTTGCCGGCGCCGTTGTGGCCGATCAGGCCGACCACGCCCTGGCCCAGCGACAGCGTCACGTCGTCCACCGCCTTCAGGTCCTTGCCGAATTGTTTGCTTACCGCGCGCAGTTCCAGCATGTCTTCCCCCTCGTGTTGTTGTTGGGTCCGACTATAGGAAAGGGCTGGCGCCGGCTCCAGCGCTTTGCGACAAGCGGTCAATAAAAGGGGATGAACGCGGGGGACGAAGCCTTCGCTTGCCCCTGAACCGATGTGTCATTTTAGTGACAATTGAAGAGAATTCTAATTTCTCTTGTGCAACAGGCATATAATCGATCGACATCAACGGAATGATTTCGCCAGCGTTCAGACACCTTCCCATGGTCTCTATCCACCCCCGCCTCCCAGCGCTCGCCCGGTGCCTCGCACTCGCCGCGGCGCTCTGCCTTGCCCCGGTGGCGGCGGCCGAGGGGACGACGCCCCTGGCCAGGCGGCTGGCGGAAATCCGTGAACTCAACAAGTATGTTCCTGAACGCGCCCTGCCGGTCCTGCTCGCGATGGAGCGGGAAGGGCGGGCCGCAGCGCTGCCGGAGCGCATCGAATTCCTCAACCAGCTGTCGCACGGCTACGACGGCCTCGGCAAGCTCGCGGAAGCCGGCGCCGTCGCCGACGAGCTGGTGGCTATCGGACGCAGCCAGAACAACAAGGTGGCGCTAGCCAAGGGGCTGCTGCGCAAGGCCTACATGGCCTACCGCCGCTCGGAACTGGCGACCTCGCACCAGTTGGCCTGGGAAGCCGAGCGGCTGGCCTACGCCACGGACGACATCGACCTGCAGGTGCGCGCGACGATCTCGTCGGGCGATTCCTTTACCGAAGAAGGCAATTTCCCCAAGGCGCTCGAGCGCCTGCAGGCGGCCGCCGCGCTGGCGCGCAAGCACGGCGACCCGACCCAGATCGTCATGTCGCTGAATGCCCTGATCGGCCTCTACGAGCAGATGCGCGAGTACGACAAGGGCTTCGAAGCACTGGCCGAAGCCATCGAGGCGGTCCAAAAAACGAATTCGCCGGGACGCGTATCGACCCTCAAGCACGCCGAATACGGCCTGGCGGCCGCCACCGGCCAGTACCAGCGCGGCCTGAAGGCCCTGCTCGAGAGCCTGGCGATCGAGCGCTCGCTCGGCGCCCACGCGACCGCCGCCTATTCGCTGGTGAACCTGTCGGATTGCTACCTCAAGCTGCGCGACTACCGCAATGCCGCGCTGTATGCCGAGCAGACCGTCACGGCGGCGCGTGCGCTGAACGACGCCGGACTGGAGGCGACCGCGCGCCTGAACCTTGGGCAGGCCTATCTCGCCACCGGCCGCCTGGCCGAGGGCAAGCGCCATATCGAAGCCGGCATGACGGCCTACGAAAACCTGGGCGACCAGCCGGAGCTGCAGGCGGTACTGGTCGAATACGGCCAGGCGCTCGAACGCGCCGGCGACCTGCCGGGCGCGCTGCGCGCCTACCACCGCGAACGCAAGATTTCGAATGCGCTGTTCGAGAAGCGCCGCCAGCGCGCGGTGCTCGACCTGCAGGAAAAGTACGAGACCGAGAAGAAGCAGCGCCAGATCGAGCTGCTGCGCAGCGAAAACGAAGTCCACCTCCTGCAGCAGCGCGTCTGGTGGCTGCTGGCGGCAGTCTTCGGCCTGGCCTCGGTGGTGGTCGGCCTCCTGTACCGCAAGGTGCGCCAGGCCAACGCCAAACTCTTCGAAAAGAACAGGGAACTCAAGCAGCAGAGCGTGCTCGACCCGCTGACCGGGCTGTACAACCGCCGCCACTTCCTGGAGTACATGCGCGCGATGCCCGAGCCCGGCCTGCAGGCGGCCGCCGCCGAGCAGTGCGGCGCCCTCTTCCTGCTGGACGTCGACCACTTCAAGCACATCAACGATACCTGGGGCCATGCGGCCGGCGACGCGGTGCTGACCGCCATTTCCGCCAGCCTGCGCGAGATCCTGCGCGAGACCGACATGATCGTGCGCTGGGGCGGCGAGGAATTCCTGGCCTTCCTTCCCAGTATTCCGCGCGCGGGCCTGGACGAAGTCGCGCAGCGCATCCTGGCCGGCATCTCGGCGGTGCGGATCGCGCACGGCGGCCACAGCCTGACGGTGAACGTGTCGATCGGCTTCGCGCCCTTCCCGCTGTGCTGCGGCGGGCAGCTACTGCCGTGGGAACGCGCGGTCAATATGGTGGACATGGCGCTGTACCTGGCCAAGGCGCATGGCCGCAACCGGGCCTACGGGGTGCAGGGCTTCGGCGATCCGGCCCAGGTCTGCGTGGAAGAGATCGAACAGAACCTGGAACGCGCATGGCGCGCGGGGCAGGTGAAGCTGTCCGTGGTGCCGGGAAGCCCGCAGGAGTTGCGGGCCAGCGCCTGAGGTGTCGGATTAATCCGCCGCGTCCTGGATCTTCTCCCCGGCATCTTCCACTTTCTCGCCGACCTTTTCGGTGGCCTTCTCCAGGCCGTGCCTGGCATCCTTGGTCGCATCCTTGATCTTCTCGCGCGCTTCCTCGGCGGCGCGGTCGGCCTTGGCCAGCTCGTTGTCCACCTGGCGGCTGACCTTTGCGCCGGCGTCGTCCAGCGCCTTGCCGGCGCGCTGGGCCGGTCCCATCGCTTCTTCTTCACGGCTGCAGCCTGCCAGCGCGGCAAGCAGCAGCAGCGTGCCCAACATGCTCGTTTTCATGTCCGCCTCCTGGCTGTCTGCTTGCCGACCAGCATACACCCGCGCCGGAAAACGCGGCTGACGCTTGACCCCGTTCATTCGCCCCGGGTCGGGTCGGCCAGCGGATGTTCGCGCTCGTCGTTGATCTCCAGCTTCAGCGCGCGGGTCTGCTCGTCCTCGCCCCAGCGCCTGGTGAACACGGCCAGCCGGGCCAGCGCCTTGTCGTAGGTGCGCGCCCGGCGCAGCTTCTGGACCGCGCCGGTGGTCTCGCGCCAGGCCCTGGCGCGCTGCTCGGCGCGGGTGCAGTCGGCCGCCGCCTTGTTCAGCGAAGCTTGCACCTGACGCAGCTGCTCGGGGGTGGCGCGGGTATCGCGCAGGGCGATCAGTTCGTCCTGCGCTTGCTTGGCCTTGCATTCGACGGCCAGGGCCACGGCGCGCTCCATGCGCCGCTCGATCCGGGTGCCTTCGGGACGCACGGTCATCCAGATGAGCCACAACGCGACCAGCGCGGCGATCCACCAGCGCAGCCGTATCGGCGCGCGGCGCGGCGGTGGCGCCGGCGATGGGCCAGACGCGGCGCCGCGGCCGACGCCCGGCGGCGGCGGGATGCCGGGCTCGCGTTGTTGCTGCGCTTGTTGCTGCGCTTGTGGCGGCGACTGTGGCGGCGACTGTGGCGGCGACTGTGGCGGCGACTGCGGCGGCGCCGGCTCCACAGGCGGCTTGGCCAGCACCGGCGGCACGGCAGCCGGCTGCACGGCCTGCTGGGCCGTGCCGCACCAGGGACAGAAATTCACCCGCCTCGGCATCAGGCGCCCGCAGTGCGGGCCGATGCAGCGGTAGACCGCGTCGTCTTGCACCATGCCGTCCTTCATTCGGGGTCAGGGACGCCGTCGCCGGCACCGCCCGGCGCATCGTCGGGATCCGGGATCGCATCGCCCAGCACCGCCGCCAGCTCGGGCAAGGCGCCGACCGTGCTCCATTTGTCGAGCTTCGGGTTCCAGGCCATGTTCCAGGCGCGCGTTGCGGCATCGATCTCGCCGCGCGCCGCCTGGCGGGCGATCTCGTCGATCGTGAACGGGCCGCGCTGGGCGCCCTGCACGAACAGCTTGTAGCGCGGCTGAACCACCTGCACCGGCGCTTTTGCCGGCTCAACGCCGCCGGCTGGGCGGCGCTGCAGCACCGCGGCGGCGCGCTCGTCGCTGGCCAGGACCTCGGGCAGGATCACGCGCTTGTCCACCGGCCGCTCGACTTCCCAGCTGTAGGCGTCGCCGGCGGAATCCGGGACCGCCTCGGTCCAGCCCTGGATGCCCGCCAGCGCGGTCTCGATCTGGCTTGGGGACAGGGTCGGGTCGAGCGCGGCGGCGCGGCGGATCCAGCCGTCGTACAGGCGCCGCGCGGTGATGTTCGGCAGCGAGGGCGAAGGCAGCTGGGCCCCGGTCTCGTCGACTTCCAGGCGCGGTTCGTATACGCGCAGCTGGTAGTAGCGCATCAGGGCCGCCAGCAGCACCAGCTGGTGCGGTCCCACGTTCGCCAGGCGGTGCCGCACCGCGCCGATCACGCCATCGCGGTAATACGGCGGCAAGCCGTTCGAGCGGATCGCATACTCGTTGCCGATCTGGAGCCACTCGCCCGATCCCGGCTCGACTTCGAACAAGTACTGGCCGCGCGGCTGGAAGCTGGCCTCGCGGTCGCCCAGGTCGGCCTTGCGGCGGATGACGCCGAGCGCGATCGCCTGCAGGAACCATTCGTAGTCGTCGGCCAGGCGGTTCAGTTCATCCATCGAGGGCGACAGCGGATGGCGGAAGCGGGTGGCGTCGAAATGCAGGTGGGTCGGGATCTTCGGGTTCTCGATCTGGTACGAGGCGCGCCAGGTCGGCAGGCCGCGCAGCACGGTCATCGGGTAGCCCGACAGCTCGATGTAGCAGACCGCCTTGCCGGCGATGCCGGTGTTGACCACCGAGAGCAGCTCGCCGTGGAAGTAACCGGTCGGCACCGCGGCGCGCAGCTCCGCTTCCATCCTGCGCCAGGCGCCGACGTCGCCGACGCCGATGAAGCACTTGAACTGGTCGGCATTCGGCGTGAACTCGGCCGAGAAGCGTGCGTTCACCCAGGGCATGGCGCTGCGGATCCATTCGGCGAACACGCGCTGGCGCTCCTGCGGCGTCATCGAGGACAGGCGCTCCAGCAGCGGATCGACCGGCTCCGGCTGCTCCAGCTCCTGGCTTGATAGCTGCAGCTGGGCGCGGCGGAACAGCTTGAGCAGCAGGTCGGCGCGCAGGCGCTCGTCGCCCAGTTGCGGGAACAGGCGCGCCGAGCCGCCGAACTCCAGCAGCACTTCCTCGCTCCAGGCGCTGACGTCGCCGGTGAGGCGCACCGGCGGCGGCAGCACGTCGCTGGCCAGCTTGATGTAGGTGGCGTGCTCCTGGCGCGCATCGGCGCGCAGCTGGCCGATGCGCTGGTCGGCCGCCACCAGCATCGCCTGCACCATGCGCCGCCCTTCCTGGAATTCGCCGGCGATGCCGCTCCACTGGGCATTCCCGTGTTCGTCGGTGGACTGCGGCTCGCCCAGCCAGGCCGACATGTTGCGCATCACTTCGATCGACTGGCCGGCCGCCACCGCCAGCAGGTGGAAGCGCAGGTAGTCGGCGATGTCGCGCTTGAGATGGTTCATCACTTCGCGCGCCTGCGGCTCCTTGCCGAACATGCGGCCGGCGGCCTGCGACAGGTTGTTCAGCGATTCCTCCACCTGGCGGGTGCGCAGCGCGTCGCGGATGTCGCGGTAGCGGCGGCCGTTGCGCTCGGCGTTGGCCAGGTCGCGCTGCGACAGGCGCGCCTTGACCTGCTCCAGCAGCGACAAGACGAATTCCAGGCCGCCCTGCTTGCGGTCGTCGAGCAGCGCGTACAGGCGCTCGCGCACCCGGGTCTTCAGGCGTCCTGTCAATTCTCCCGTGTGGCGCTTGATGCGGTCTTCGCTGGTCTCGGCGGTGGCGCCGGCTTCGCGGATGGCGTCGCGCTCGAGCTGCGGCAGCAGCTCGGCCACCTTCTCGCGCCACTGGCGGATGTCGTAGGACGCCATCAGGCGGTCGACCTCGAGCTGCACCTTGCTCTCGACGCGCTCCAGCAGCGAGCGGCCGTCCTTGTCGAGCAGGAGGGTGTTGGTCAGCGCGTATTCCGGGAAGGGCGTGAGGTCCACCGTCCCCTTGCGGAAGTCCGGGAAAGTGTCGAAGGGGCGCTCGGCCATCTCCATGTGCTCGCGCATGAAGCTGTCGCGTTCGGCGTCGCCGGCACGGCGTGCCGCCATGCCATCGGTCCCGACCAGGCCGAAGAAGGCCTTCACCATCAGCCCGGCCAGCTCATAGGCGCGGATATCGTCGCGCAGGCTCTGCTGGGTGTCGAGCACGGCCTGGCCGAAGGCAGAATAGACCTTGGAATACGACAGGCGCATGTCGCCGAAGCGCTGCTCCGGCACGCGCGGGTTGTAGGGTCCCAGCTTGTGCTGCTGCTGGTTGACCGCGACCGAGCGCTTGCGGTTGGCGAAATCGGCCGAGGCGAAATCTTCGAACAGGGTGTCGGCCACCATCTGGTACACGTCCTTGACGTCGAGCGTGGCCTTGTTGGCGAGGTTGGCGGTGTCGACGAAGTAGACGTCGTCGAAGGGCGCGCCGCGTCCCTGGATGCTGTCCGGGTCCATCCAGTGGACTTGCGCGTTCATGTCGCGCATCGCCGTTTCCAGTTCCATCAGCGTGGCGTAGGCATTGGCCTCGGTGCGTTCCTTGTTGGCCTTGGCGAAGCCGCCCGGCATCAGGAGCACCAGGTCGACCTGGCTGTCCGAGACTTCCTGGCGCGCGATCGCTTTCGACAGCCAGCCCAGGTCCAGCACGCTGCCGGCGCCGGTGCCGCCCGCACATGAGGCGATGACGACGATGCGGAACTTCGAGGTATCGACCTGCAGGCCGAGACGCTGGTAGTTCTCCTTGCGCTCGATGCCCGCATTACTGCTCAGGAAGTTCAGCGCGCCCTTGATGCGGCCGCGCAGCTTGGGGTATTTGTCGTACAGGTAGAGCCGCGCCAGCGCGCGGATCTGCCCTGCCCCTTTCGAGGGATCGATGCCGAGCGAGCGCAGTTTTTTCGGACGCAGCGGCATCCAGCTTTCGATCAACGGGAAGCGCGCCAGGCTGTCGTCGGATTCGTGATACTGCGGCAGGTCGAGCGGCTCGACCAGGCGCTCTTCGTCGGTCAGCTTGACCAGTTCGTACCAGGGGTCGGTGCGCTGCGACTTGCCCTCGTCGATGACGGCATTGTTGTCGAGGTCGAAGTGCAGGAAGCGCGCCACCGGGAAGTCGGCGATCGACTCGACCCGGGTCGGATTGTGCCGGTTCCAGACCGCCGACAGG
Organism: Telluria sp. ZB4P36; assembly: GCF_059685865.1. Lineage (NCBI taxonomy): Bacteria > Pseudomonadati > Pseudomonadota > Betaproteobacteria > Burkholderiales > Oxalobacteraceae > Telluria > Telluria sp. ZB4P36. The sequence goes on along the minus strand of NZ_JCASIE010000005.1, from coordinate 131,516 downwards.
ATGCGGCGGCGGATGCGCATCATCACTTCCATGCCGGTGCCGCCGGCGCCGATGAACAGGGTCGGACGCAGGTCGACTTTTAATTCTGCCTTGGCGTTCACGGCTGCGGGATTGGGGAAATCTGCCATATCAGTCTTTCAATGGATTACCGGCGGCCGACGAACAGGGCCGCGACCAGCGCCACCACGCCCACCGCCACCAGGGGGCCGGTGACCGCGAAGGTCAGGAATTTGCTGGCGTTGACGATGGCCAGTACCGCGGCGGCCGACAGGAAGGCCAGACCGACGAACAGCAGCCAGCCGGCGCTGCCCGCCGACGAGGGCGCGACCCGCCGCACCACCAGGTGGTGCACGTAGGCGTTACGCACGAAGAAGTACACCACCAGCAGCACCACGAACACCGCGGCGCCGATCGCCAGGTCGCGCGACGAGGTGTCGGTGGCCGGCACCGGCGCAGTCGCCGTGCCGGGCACTACCTCGACCGGACGGCCGGCGCTCATCGGCTGAGCCTCCGGCTGGGTCTGGGGCAGCGTGTCCTGGGTGGAGGCCGATTCTTCCGGCAGCTTGAAGCCGGGATCGGCTGGGGACGGGGCGGATGGTTTCTGGGTGCCTTGCATGGGGTTTCCTTTCTTTGTTATTGTTAGCGGCCGAGCCGGACCTGGGCGCCTTCGCGCAGGTCGGTCAACTCATGGCCGAACAGGGTGGTCTTGAGCATCGCCACCTGTTGTCCGGCCTTGTCGTAAATCGCTTGCGTGGTGCCGGGGCGGGCCCGCATCGTGCGCAGTTCGTCTTCCACGGTGACCTGGGCCACGCGTGGCCTGCCATAGGCCCAGGCCACGGCGCCCGCCGCGGCCAACAGCGCCGCTGCCAGCCCGCCCAGCGCCGCCAGCGGTCCCATGCCGTAATGCACCCGCACTTCGAGCGGCAGCACGGCGGTCGAGGCCTGGATGCTGGGCGGCGGCGTGAAGATGTCGGGAAGCGGGTCGCCCGGGAACAGCGCCGCCATGCGCTGGCGGAAGTCCTGCGACAGGGCCAGGCGCTGGTTCGCCAGGTGCAGCTCGATCCGGCCCGGCAGCACATAGGCCGCGCCGGCCGACTTGAGGGCCGCCATCGACCATTTGTCGGGAAGCTGGGCCACCGGCAGCTGCATCGTCGAGCCGAGCGGCAGCGGCTTGCCTGGCGCCAGGTTCTCCACGCGGCTGCTGGCCAGGGCGATCTTGCGGTCTTCGCCGGCCAGCATCGAGCGGGCGCCGAGCGTGGCCGAGACGATGGTGTACGGGTACATGGTGTTCTCGAGTTGCCAGCGCACGCTGGCGCGCGGCGTGCGCGCATCCGGGTCGACGTCGGCGCGCAGGGCGCCGCCCGGGGCCTGCGAGAAGGCCACGCCGGGCGCATCCTCGACCTGGGCCGGCACCAGGCGCACGGTGTCGCGGTCGAGCGGCTTCAGGCGCGCCGGCTGTTCGGTGATCACGCGGGCAATGCGGCCGGACGCCAGCAGGCCGTCGAGGGCGCGGCTGCCTTCCCTGCCGACGGCGAAGGCGTACACCATCAGTCCATTCGCCCCATAGTGCTTGCCCTGGACCGGCATGCGCAGCGGGAAGGCCACCACCTTGTCGATGGCCTGGCCGCGGTGGATCAACGCATAAAATTCGCGGTTGCGCACGGCCGTGGCCTGGTCGTTGTTGGGGCTGTTGCGGTTGTTGGTCACCAGCCAGACGATGCCCGGCTTGCCGCCCAGCGCGGTGGAAATCGCGGCCTGCACCGCTTCGCCGAGGTCGGTGTCGGCCAGCGCACTGCTGTTCGGCTTGCGCGCCGTGTCGAGGCCGGCCAGGGCCGCGTCGACGCGGCTGCGCACGGTCTTGCCGTCCGCCTTGAACGAGGCCAGCGCCCGTGGGGACGGCGCTCCCGGCAGCGACTGGTTGAAGGCGGCCAGCACCAGTGCGTCGCCCGGCTGCACGACCGCGCCGGCGAGGGCGCCGACGAGCGGCTTGAACTGGCTGTTCGGGTCGCTGTAGAAGGGTTCCATCCAGCCCGAGTTCTGCACCAGGAACACGTGTGGCGTGGCCCAGGCGCCGGCTGCCGCGAACAGCAGCGCCAGCGCGATGGCGATGTGCCGCGCCAGCGCCCTCATGCCTGCTCTTCCAGGCGCCAGCCGCGCACGGCATTCCAGTCAGGATGGTGCAGCCACAGGCAGCCGTCATACACGAAGGGGACGCAATCGAGCGGGCGCGCCAGGCGCACCACCTCGTCGAGGATCACGTTGCGCCGGCCGATCCATTCGATCGTGGTGCGCGCGATCACGCGGTTCTCGAGCGCGTCTTCGGCACGGCCGGTGTACTTGTGCATGCGCAGCACCAGTCCGCTCGGCTGGCTGCGGTTGTTGTTGAAGGCGCGCAGCAGCGGCAGCACCAGGGTCTCGTCCTGGTTGAGGTCTTCGACGTGCTCGCCCGACCAGGGTTCGTCGACCACCGGGTGGCCGCGCCGGAACAGGAAATTGGCGAAGCCCAGGCGCGCGCCGTCGATCGGCGCAGCCTCGGGCCGTTCGCTGCCGAGTTCGAGGAAGGAGTAGCCTTGCCCGTCATGGCCGATGTGCCACAGCCGGCCGTCGCGGCTCTGGGTCGGGCCGCCGAAGGCAAGGCGCGGCTGCCAGCCCGGCGGCCAGGGCGTGAACAGCGGCGGCTCGCCCGGACGCCAGGCGAGCTGGCCTTCTTCGTGCAGCCAGAACAGGCGGCCGTCGTAGCCGATCGGGCGCGACCAGCCGTGTGCCGGCACGTCCGGACAGGCGAATTCCTCGACCTCACCGGTATCGGCGCGCGTGCTCCACAAACGGACCGCGCCGTCCGGCGCCAGCAGGCAGGCGATGTGGCGGCGCATGGCGCCCGGCGCGGCGGCGAGCGGCGCCTCCAGCACGGGTTGGAGGCGGTAGGTCTCGCTGACGGGATTGATCCACAGGCGCTGCAGGCCGCCGTTGGTCGGCACGATGGCGACTTCGCCGCGGCGCGGCTCCAGCACCGGCAGCCATGCATACGCGGACACCGTGAAGGCCAGGCCGGCGGCGCCTTCTTCCGGGGTCATCACATGCCACAGGCCGGCCACCGGGTCCCAGTATTGCAGCACGCCGCGGGTGTGGGCCAGCGCCAGCAGGCGCTGTTCGGGAAAGCCATAGTGGGCGGCAGCAAACACGCAGCAGGCATTCGGCGGCACCGGCATCGTGCGCTCGCTGCGGCCGGGATGCGGCGCGGCCGGGCGTTCTTCCAGGCTGTCGCCGAGCGGCAGCGAGGTCACCGGCAAGCCATGGGGCACGTGGCGCGGCAGCATGGCGTCGCCGCCCGGGCCCCACCAGCCGGTCTGGCGCGACGGCGTGCCCGGCAGGCGCTGCAGCGGCTTGCCGCAGTTGGGGCAGAAAGCAAAGCCTTCGGGGTAGATGGGGGCACAGCCGCAACCGGTAGGCAGCGAGGCGCCGAGCAGGCGGGCGACGTCACGCAGTCGGCCGGGCGCATGCGCCTGCCAATCGATGCGGCCGAGCCCTTCGCTGGCCAGCAACGCAAACTGCCCTCCCTCATCCTCCTGCCAGACACTGGCAGGCGTTTCCCATCGGTATGCCATCTCGTCGCCTTGTGCCTTGATTACATTGATCGACATCGGGCCTGGCGCGGCCCTTGTTGTTGCTCAAATCATAGCGCCGGCCACTGCCGCGCGGCGCGCCGTACACCGGGTAGCGCGCCCTGACCCCTCAGGGATCGATAGATGAGACAAAAACGGGCTGATGCGGGGAACTTCCTTCCAACGTACGTATAATGGCGGCGATTTCCCTTCCATTTCCCCGCAACATGCACACCCCAGATTCGACCGCCCTCCCCCAGCAGGACGACCTGCCCGCGACCGCCATCGACGCCGCCACCGCGCACCTGCGCGACATCCTGGCGATCGCGCTCGAACACGGGCCCGGACAGCAGGCGCTGGTCGTCTACGACGAACGCACCGCGCTGGCGCGCGCCCTGGCCGAGGGCTACCGCCGCAACCTCCCGGACGCGCGCTTCGTCGACTTCGACAGCGCCACGCCCGACGCCGTGCTGGCCGCCTTCCGCGCGATGGGGCCGAAGGACCTGGTGGTGCTGGTGCAGTCCACCAACTTCCGCCTCGACGGCTTCCGCATCCGGGTCGAACTGTTCAAGCTGGAGCTGAAGGTGATCGAGCACGTGCACCTGTCGCGCATGCCGGGCCCGCAGTCGGCGCACTACATCGAGGCGCTGGCCTACGACCCGGCCTATTTCCGCGGCACCGGGCGCGCCCTGAAGGCGCGGATCGACGCGGCGCCGCATGCGCGCGTGGTCGGCGGCGGCGAAACCCTGCATTTCAGTTCGCCCCTCGAGCCGGCCAAGCTGAACGTGGGCGACTACAGCGAGATGCATAACGTCGGCGGCCAGTTCCCGATCGGCGAGGTGTTCACGGAAGCGCGCGACCTGGAGGCGGTGCACGGCCGGGTGCAGGTGCACGTCTTCGGCGACACCAATTACCGCTCCAACCGCCCCGATGTCCCGGTCACCCTGGTCGTCGAACGCGGGCGCGTGGTCGGCACCGAGAACGCGACGCCGGCCTTCCAGCAGGTGCTGGACAACATCACCGCGGACGAGGGCGAGGTCTGGGTACGCGAGCTGGGCTTCGGCATGAACCGCGCCTTCACGCGCGAACGCCGCGTGGACGACATCGGCACCTACGAGCGCATGTGCGGCATCCACCTGTCGCTGGGCGCCAAGCACGGGGTGTACCCGAAGCCGGGCTTCAAGCGCAAGGACGCGCGCTACCACATCGACGTGTTCGCGGTGACTGATGCGGTCTACCTCGGCGAGGAATGTGTTTACGCGGACGGGCGCTGGATTTGTAACAGCTGAGCGGTGCGGCCTTCACAGGTGCTACCATGCCCGGATAATTATTTTCGTGGGGCGGTCCATGGCTGGCAGCACACACACTTGCGTCGACGAGATCCAGGCGATCGGCGCCGTCCCGAAGATCCTCGAAACCGTGGCTGCCATGACCGGCCTGCGCTTCGTGTGCATCGCCCACGTCACCCGGGATTCCTGGACCGCCTGCGCGGTCCTCGACAAGCTGGAATTCGGCCTCAAGCCGGGTGACCCGCTCGACGTCACCACCACCCTGTGCGAGGAAGTCCGTGATACCGGCGCCGCAGTGATCATCGACCACGTACGCGAAAGTGCGCAGTACTGCGAGCACCACACCCCGCGCATCTACGGCTTCCAGAGCTACTTCTCGATTCCCGTGTTCCGGCCCGACGGCCAGTATTTCGGCACCCTGTGCGGCCTCGACCCGGAGCCGGCGCGCCTGACCGACGCCGTCACCGTCTCGACCCTGCAGCTGTTCACCGAACTGATCGCCAAACAGCTCGAGAGCGAGCGCTCGCTGGGTGAAGTCCGCGCCGCCCTGCTCGACGAACGCGAGACGGCCGAACTGCGCGAGCAGTTCGTCGCCGTGCTCGGGCACGACCTGCGCACCCCGCTCGGCTCCGTCCTGTCGGGCACCGAGATCCTGCTGCTGAAGCACCAGGACCCATCCACCCGCCAGGTGGTGGAACGGATCCGGCGCAGCACCCGGCGCATGGCGGCCCTGGTCGAGGACGTGGTGGACTTCACGCGCGGCCGCATGGGCGGCGGCATTCCGCTCGACCTGCGGCCGGTGAAGGGCGCCGACCTGCGCCTGTACGAGGTCGTGGACGAGCTCTCGGGACTGTATCCGGAGCGCGTGATCGATACCGCGATCCAGCCCGGCATGTCGCTGCATTGCGACCCGGAGCGGCTGGCGCAGCTGCTGTCGAATCTATTGAAGAACGCCCTGGTGCACGGCAGCGAGCAGCATCCCGTGTCCGTGGTCGCCCATGTGCGCGACGGCCGCTTCACGCTGCGCGTCACCAATGGCGGACCGGACCTCGGCCCCGCCGTCATCGACCAGCTCCTGAAACCCTACTGGCGCGCTGCCTCGCGCGCCGGCAGCGAAGGCCTCGGGCTCGGCCTGTACATCGTCGACCAGATCGCGCGCGGCCACGGCGGCGCGATCGAGATCGGGTCGAGCGCCGGTTCCACCTCGTTCACCTTCACGATGGCGGCGGACGCGCCGGCCTGATTTCCTCCATCCGGCGCGCCGGTGCTTTCTGTCGAGAATATTTACAGTACGCTAACACTGCTTTCGGCATCCCAACATAAGTTGTTGATTATAAATACGTAATGCATTCATGCAACTACGGGCACGATAATTGCTTTTCCCTTTGCAAACCAAACCAAAGGGATTCCATGAAACTTTCGCAGCTTACCCGCCATGCATTGGCAGCATCCATCCTGCTCGCGCTCGCGCAGCCTTCCTCTGCAGCCGTGATCACGGGCGCCGATTACGCAGGCGCGAATTTGTCGCTGCAACATGGCGACGTTATTTCCGGCAGCTTCACCAACATTGGCAGCTTTATCATTCCCACCGCAGCGACCATTTACATCGCGGGTGGTTCGCCCCTGTCCGTCTCTGCCCAGCGCATCGACATCAATGGCATCCTGAACGGCCGGGGCGCTGGTTATGCAGGCGGTGCCAACGGCACTGACGGCAAGGCGGGCACAGGCCCGGGCGCCGGCGCGGGTGGCCTGTACGGTGGCGCCGTCCACGCCTCCGGCGGAGCTGGCGGTGGCAATCGCGGCGCGGGTGGCTCCGGCGGATCCTCGTTCGGCTCCTCTCCTGGCATTTCGGCCGGCGGCGTCGCGAATGCGGCCGCGATGGGTTCAGGCGGCGGCGGCGCTGGCAACCACGGATGCTGCGGTAATGTTAACGGTGGCGGAAGGGGTGGCGCTGGTGGCGCCGGCGGTGGAAGCATCACGCTGAATGCGTTCAACGCCTTGTTCCTGACTGGATCGATTCTGGCAGACGGCATGCATGGCTTCCAGGGCGTCGCCGGCCAGTATCCGGCAAGCGGCGGCGGGGGCGGGGCCGGCGGCACGGTCAAGCTGTCTGGCGTGCTTTTCCTCAATGGCTTGATCGACGCATCGGGCGGGAACGGCGCCAGCTACATCGGCCAGCCAAACCCCGGCTCGGCATATGGCAATGGTGGCGGCGGTGGCGGCGGTGGATATGTCCTCCTCAGTGGCATGGCCGATTTCGGTGCGAATTTCAGCATCGACGTCAGTGGCGGCGCGGCCGGCGCCTCGCTCAACCTGGATGGCAACACGCCACGCAGCTCCGCCGTCAAGGCCGCGGCGGGAGTGAACGGTATCGCTGTCGACAATACGCAAGCGATGGCCGACGTGCCTGAGCCGGGAAGCCTGGCGCTGCTCGCCCTGGGCCTGCTCGGCTTCGCTTCGTCCCGTCGGAAATCCCGGAAGTAAGCAGCGCTTCAGCACCATCCAAGCCCGCCGCGCGCGGGCTTTTTTTCCTGCCCTGCCTTGGATTAGAATACGTCGCATGCTTTCCAACATACAGCGCGACCAGTACCAGCGTGCGCCGCCGCGCCGAGGAGATCGTCGACGCCTTCGACCCCACCGAATCCCGGGCCATCTTAACCACCAAAGACCAGGAACGCGCCAGCGACGCCTGGTTCCTTGGCTCGGACAACACGGTGCGCTGCTTCTTCGAAGAGGAAGCATTCGGTGCAGACGGCCAGCTGCGCCAGGCCAAGGCCCTGTCGATCAACAAGATCGGCCACGCGATGCACGACCTCGATCCGGTGTTCAATGCCTTCACGCGCGACCCCAAACTGGCCGCCGTCGCGCGCGATCTCGGCCTCGAGCAGCCGCAGGTCTGGCAGTCGATGTAGGACTTCTGGCGCTTTGCCCCCCTAGGCACTTCCTCTAATGCCGCACTAGCCGTGACTGCCGCGTAGCCTCAACACCAGTGCTGTGAGGATGGCCGAGCTGATGAACACTCCAGCAGATATGCTCATCCATGTTTCGTAGGCCATGTCGTTATCGAAGACGGATAGCGCAACAAGCACGGCTGCAAAGAAGGCAACGCTGAGCGAAATGATCGCTCTACGCCATTCGTTAGAGAGTGGTGTCGGCAAAAAAAGAAGAACAAATGTGACTGCCGATGCGAGAAATGAAGAAACACCCATATCTATGGTCGCATCCTTGCCAAGCGCCCAAGGACTGGGAACGACACAGGTCACGTACAGAAACGCGAATTCGACCATCCCGACCCCTAGTGAGATTGGAATCAGTCGAATCATCGCCGTGTGGCGTCGCCGATACTTTAGGGCAAGGTATGTGATGACCGCCGTGCTAATGAACGTTATGAAGAGAATGTTACCCGCCATTTCCACGTTCAAGGCAGGGGTGAGTTGGTGCCCTATTAACAAGTTAAGCACGGTCACAAAGAAGGCGACACCAAGGGAGATGAGCGCTTTCATGCGAAAGGCTCCACTGCGGGGCAATTCAGGTACATCCCGGCCTTGCTACCGCCAGCCTCCACGACTTCCTCTACAAACGATACGCAGTTGTTATATACACCCAACCACAGCCATTGCTTCGATAGCAGTTGTACCAGTTTCGCATGAGCGCCAACAGGGTCAGGAATCTTAACGATCCAGCGCCGAATCTCGCGCTTGTCGTTTTCTTTCAGATAACGCATGTAGCCGGCCTCACGCATGAACTTGGGAACTTTGTAACCGCCGGCCACATGAAAATACCACCCGCTACCGGTGTAGAGCAGCGCGTGTCCGCAGAAATTGGGGGGGGTGCCTGTTACGATAACAGCACGAGTATGCTGAAAGTCGAACGGCTTGATCGGGCATTGGACCAGTATGTCGCCTTCATATGGTTCGGACATCATCGCCTCTGCTTTAGCACACTCGGTTGGCGCTGCAATCCCAGCCGCCTAATGTGTTACCTTGAGTCCCGCCTCTGATGGACTGCCTGATGTAGTTCCACTTGATTCGTGAATAGGCCAAATGAACCAGTTCAGTGATGATCCCGCTATTGCCGCTGTCAGGTGTGATGGTTGCAATCAGAAGATGTTCTAGCTCGATCCTGAAGTATGGAATCGGGTTTCCATTGCTATCTGCCCGCATGAACTCGAAAGCCGCCTTTGGAATCGTCTTCCCGGCTGCACAAGTTTGCAGCAGAACCGGACTGGCGATGTCGGCAAGCTTCTTAAAGCTGATTGGGAAAAGATCGGCCCGACCGCTTGTCATGCCCCCGGCAGTCGATACCGTTTCGGCTCTTGGCTGGTTGACTGCATAAATGACGTTACTAACCTCAATCCAATCCTTGTGTTTCTGGTCCGTCGATTCACCCTTGATCCCGTCGATCTGCAAATATGCGTCGTTCGCCATGCTGCCCCCGTTGTAGGTCGAACGTGGATTCTTGCCCGACTGAACAGGGGTAAGGTTGGCGAGAGTCAGGAATCGAAGGGAGATAGATCAAAAAGCAGTCCCAGGGCTGAATTTGCTTCTACTAGAAAATTTCGGGAGATTGCCCTTCCTGCTGACTAGGCCGGACAAGTCAGAACGGTATCAAGGGCGAGAGGGCGGCTCACCCATCGCCGTGACGACCTTCTGGTCCGCGAGCAGAGCAGGGTCACGAGCAGAGCAGCGCAGAGCAGGGTCAGGTCTGATATTTGGACACGAGCCCAGCTCTAGTACAATGATTTTCACGCAGTATGTCCGACTATCGGACCTGACCCCAGCTTTTTCCTTCAAGTACTGATGGGGTAGCTTAGTTGCTATCGCTTGTCCTGGATGGCGCTTCAATACATTCTTCACTAGGGGCTTTGCCATCTGTGCTGACATGCTCTGGTTGGCTTATTACTTCCAGCGCAGCGTGCCCAAAAGCCATTTCATGCTTTAGCATACGGCTTACTCCTTCAAGGCCAGGGAAAAGCGTAGCGCCCGACAAACCCATATACGCCAAGTCTTCCAATACCTCTACCGCAAGACGAGCTGGTAAATCCGCAGCAAAAAGGTGCTCTTGCTTTTGTTCCGCTTCGATTTTCTGGATGAGGCTAGCGAAATTAGATGTATTTGTAACTGTAAAACATCCTTTCTGCGCATACAGACGTGGATTATTACGAAAAGACATTTCTAATGGAGAAATGTATGGCTTAAAGTAAGGAAGCACGACAGTCTGAGTAGTGTGTGACTGAACGAACTGCGCAGTAAGTGCAAAGATGCGTACCTTGGTAACTTCTTTACGAGCATTCCGGTTTTCTAAGGCGTCAGCAAAGGCAAAGAAGGCAGCGACGTATGGTGAAGCCGACCAATCAAGAAGCGGAGTAGGTAATCCATAGTGCTGTGCTAGACCAAGTAACATAGAGTAGTCGTCGCCATTGGTCATATCGATGCGAACGTTTAGCGCAGCCTCAGCATGACGGTGGAACTGTTGTAGCGTCTCAGCACAATAGCGTTCTAGTCGATGTCGGCCATTCCGTTGCAGAGTAGTCTCAAGCTGGAACTTGTTTGACCCATGTCCTCGGAAAAACGTAGCGTTTTTCTCTCGGCGCATCCTTTGGCTCCACTCTTGGAAGTCCATCCATGTGTCGCAGTCAGTCGCTGCTATTTCTGCCTTCCTACTTGGTTCAAAAGTAATTACCCCAGTTTCGCCACAACCATTTGTCCACGATCCCCAGTAGCAGCCATCTGGATTAAGTGCCAATGTAGCGCGAGTCGTGTAGAAGTTAGACTTTATTTCTTGTGGTATTTCTGATGAATAAAGACCGCCTTGTTGATTCACCGAGAAGAAAGCGCGCGGTACCAGAAGACATGAACCCGGTTTAATTTCGCAGTCACAGAGGAACGCTCTTCTAATCTCATTCGACCAGACGTGGACCATTGCTTCTGCAGGTTTGTCTATATCTCTGCACAGCATTGCGTCTAGCACAAGTTCGCCAGTTTGAATCGTTCCGAAGTACTGCAATTCCATGGTTGCCTCAGTCGTCGCCAAATGCAATATCTTACAGTGCAAGAATCAAAACGTGACCGAATTTGATCTCTAGATTGCTTTGAAGAGCTCTCTATCCAGGCAGCGCAGGGTCAGGTCTGACACTTGGACACGAGCCCAACTCAAGTACAATGATTTTCACGCAGTGTGTCCGAATCTCGAACCTGACCCAGCTTTTGTGACCGAGCTTTTGTCCGGAGGTCGGGTCGAGCCGGGTCTACCTCGTTTACGTTCCCGATGACGGCCGACGCACTGGCCTGATCCGCGATGCCTGCGGCGCGCTAGAATGGCGTTTTGTCCTGGACGTTCCACCATGCTGACAACAGAACAGCGCGACCAGTACCAGCGTGACGGTTTCCTCGTCATCCCCGGCTTCAAAAGCCTCGATGAGATCGCCGCGCTGCGCCGCCGCGCCGAGGAGATCGTCGACGCCTTCGACCCCACCGAATCCCGGGCCATCTTCACCACCAAAGACCAGGAACGCGCCAGCGACGCCTGGTTCCTTGGCTCGGACAACACGGTGCGCTGCTTCTTCGAAGAGGAAGCATTCGGTGCAGACGGCCAGCTGCGCCAGGCCAAGGCCCTGTCGATCAACAAGATCGGCCACGCGATGCACGACCTCGATCCGGTGTTCAATGCCTTCACGCGCGACCCCAAACTGGCCGCCGTCGCGCGCGATCTCGGCCTCGAGCAGCCGCAGGTCTGGCAGTCGATGTACATCTTCAAGCAGCCGGGCATCGGCGGCGAGGTGCGCTGGCACCAGGACGCCACCTTCTTCGACAGCGACCCGATCACCGTGACCACCTTTTGGTTCGCGCTGGAAGATGCGACCGTGGACAACGGCTGCCTGTGGGCCGAACCGGGCGGCCATCGCGGCCCGCTGCGCGAACGCTTCCTGCGCGACGGCGACAGCATCAGCATGGAAAAGCTGGATGCCACGCCCTGGCCCGACGACAGTACCGCCGTGCCATTGGAGGCAAAAGCCGGCACCCTGGTCTGCTTCCACGGCCTGCTGCCGCACTACAGCGCGCCGAACCGCTCGCCGGTGTCGCGCCATGCGTTCACGCTGCATGCCACCGATGCGCGCTCGGCCTACTCGCCACGCAACTGGATCCAGCGCGATGCCGGCTTCCCCGTACGCAGCTTCGACTAAAACTCCCTACATCACCCTGACCCAGCCCCCCTTGTAGAGGATCGGCCCGGTCGGCCCGTTCGGATCGGGCGAGCCGCCCTTCGGCTCCAGGCTGACCGCGAGCAGCGCCACGTCGGCGCCGAGCGCCTGGCGCGTGAGCGGCAGCGTCAGCTCGCGTCCCGCGCCCAGCACGCCGAGCGAACGCGGCTTGCCCTGTAGCGGCACCGCCCACAGTTGCAGCGCCTGCGCCGCGCTGACCGGCCGGGCCTCGACCAGGCGCACGCTCAGGAGCTGGCGCTCGCGGTCGGCCAGCACCAGCAGCGCGGTGCGGGCCTGCTCGTCGGTCAGGGTGGCGATGTCGCTGTAGGTCGGCTCGCTGCGTTCCTGCATCACGGCCACCAGCAGCAGCGCCGCCACCATGCTCGCGCTCACGCCAAGCGTGCGCCAGTAGCCGAGCGTGCCGTGGCGCCAGAACTGCCAGGCCGGCGCCGGCGCACGCAGTTCGAGGCGCGCCTCGATGGCGCGCCATACCTGCATGCGCGGAGTCGCCGCAGGCACGAATTCGGCCATGGCGCCGATCCGGTCGCGCCATTCGGCCACCGTGCGGCGCAGCGCGGCGTCGCCGTGCAGATAGCCCTCGAAGCGGCGGCGCGCCCGTCCGCGCAGCGTCCCCAGTACATATTCGGCCGCGAGGCGGTCGCGCAATGTGTCCTTGCCGCGCAGATTCATGCCGTCCTCCCGCCCGTCAGGCAGGCCTGCAGGCGCGCCAGGCTGCGCCGGATCCAGGTCTTCACCGTCCCGATCGGCAATGCGAGCTTCTGCGCCACATCGCTATACGACAGGTCATGGAAAAAGGCCAGGCCGACCACGTTCCGGTGTTTTTCCTCGAGCGCGGACATGCAGGTCGCCAGCGCCTTCGCTTCGCTGCTCAGCTCGAGGGCCTCGGCCGGGTTGGCTGCCGGGTCGCGCAGGCAGGCAAGCACCCGCTCGTCGAAATCCGCGCCATCGATCTCGACATCCGAATGCAGGCGTCGCAACAGGTCGAAGGACTTGTTGCGGACGATGGTCGTCATCCAGGTCATCGGCGCCGACAGGCCGGCCTGGTAATCGTTGGCGTGGTGCCAGATCGAGACGAAGCTTTCCTGCAAGGCTTCCTCGGCCAGCTCTCGGCGGCGCAGGATACGCAGCGCCAAACCGTACAGCCGCGGCGAACTCGCCTCGTATAACTGACGGAAAGCGAGCGCATCTTTCTGCGCGGCGCCACGTAACCAAGTATTGAGTTGTAATGGATTTAGCGAATTTGACGACTGAAGCACGGGAGCGCCTTCCGTATCGAAGATATTTTTGACGATTTTGCCACGAAATCAAGAACTTAGCATATTTACGCGATGGCAATGCAAGAAAAAAATATTTTGAATCCGATAAGGTGCGGCCTGCGTATATGCCTGGGTAGCCGTGCCGCGCAGGGTCCTGTCGTCCCCGCAAGCTCGCCCAACTCCCCTGAAGGGGACCACAACATCAATGAGGAGATCACCATGCAATCTGTTAAGCAACACCCTTGGGCCGTCGCCCTGCTATCGGGCGCGGTCCTGGCCGCACTGGCCTTGCCCGCCGCGGCCTCGAGCCACCGCGAAGCCCCGTTCCTGACCAATGTGCCCAAGGTCGACGGGACCGACTTCTACATGTTCCGCAGCTACGCGCCGGGACGCGAAGGCTTCGTGACCATGATCGCCAACTTCATCCCCTTCCAGGATCCGCAGGGCGGCCCGAACTTCTACCAGTTCGACAACAACGCCCTGTATGAAATCCACGTCGACAACAACGGCGACGCCAAGGAAGACATCTCCTTCCAGTTCCGCTTCAAGAGCACTTCGAAGCGCACCGCCCTGAATGTGGGCGGCAAGCAGGTCCTGATCCCCCTGATCAATTCGAACACGATCAGCGGCGTCAACCCGGCCGCGCTCAACGTGCGCGAAACCTTCACCATCGACATGGTCAAGGGCGACCGCCGCGCCGGCACCCGCACCCGCCTGGCCGCGGCCACCGGCGGCGCTACCGAATTCGACAAGCCGGTCGACAACATCGGCGACAAGACCTTCGGCAGCGCCACCGGCTACGAAACCTATGCCAACCAGCACATCCACGACGTCAACATCCCCGGCTGCGGTACCGGCCGTGTCTTCGTCGGCCAGCGCAAGGAATCCTTCTACATCGCGGTCGGCAAGATCTTCGACCTGGTCAACCTGAACCCGCTGGGCGCCGAAGTCAACGGCAACAAGAACGACCTCGAGAACAAGAACGTCAGCGCGATCGCGATCGAAGTGCCGATCAGCTGCGTGGTGGCGGCCGGTGAACCGGTCATCGGCGCCTATGCAACCGCCAGCATGCGCCAGGGCCGCCTGCTCAATCCGGCCCCGGCCAGCGGCATCAACAACGCCGCCAAGGAAGGCGGCGCCTGGACCCAGGTGTCGCGCCTGGGCATGCCGCTGGTGAACGAAGTCATCATCGGCATGGACGACAAGGACCGCTTCAATACCTCGAAGCCGAAGGATGACGGCCAGTTCATCAACTACGTCACCAATCCGACGCTGCCGGCCCTGATCGAGACCCTGTTCCCGTCGGCCAAGGCCCCGACCAACTTCCCGCGCAACGACCTGGTCACCGCCTTCCTGAAAGGCCTGCCGGGCGTGAACCAGCCGAAGAACGTGGTCGCCTCCGAGATGCTGCGCCTGAACACCAGCATCGCACCGACCGCGCTGGCGGCGCAGAACCCGATGGGCGTGGCGGGTGGCGACAATGCCGGCTTCCCGAACGGCCGCCGTCCGGCCGACGACGTCACCGACATCGCGCTGCGCGTGTCGATGGGCGCCCTGTGCGTGCTGACTGGCGCCAGCGACGCCCTCGGCGTCGGCTGCAAGCCGGCCGACGCGCCGGCCGGCGGCCTGGCCCTGACCGACGGCGTGCGCAAGAACGCGGCGGCGTACAGGCCGACCTTCCCCTACCTGAACACGCCGCTGCCGGGCAACCAGTAAGGAGGACGCCATGACATCCATCATCCGCCGCATGCGCCAGGGCGCGCTGCTGGTGCCGCTGGCCCTGCTGCTGAGCGCCTGTGGCAGCAGCAGCGACAATGACAGCTCGCAGACCCCGCCGCCGGTCGCTACCACCCCGCCGCCGCCCGTCGGCGACGCGTTCTTCAACACGATCAGCGCGAACTTCTTTGCGATGACCGACGTCGAGGAACCGGTACAGGTCGACGCCATCGCCGCCACCGCGCCCGAGAACACCGAGCCCGATCCGGTGCAGTAACAGCACGACCGCAAGGCGGGACGCGGCCCACCGCGTCCCGCCTTGCCTGGAGCCCCGATGAACCCGATGTTCTTCCTCCTTTTGCTGGCGGGCTTGCCGGCGCTGTCCGCGCCCGCCGCCGCCGCGCCTTACACCCCGGCCAGCGGCGCCCAGGTGCTCGAGCGCCTGCCGGGCCGCATGGACGCGACCCGGCGCGAGCTGGCGCGCATGCGCACCGAACTGGCCGCCAACCCGTCCGACCTGGCACGCGCCGCCGCGCTGGCGCGCCGCTATATCGAGCAGGCCCGCCACGATGGCGACCCGCGCTACCTCGGCTATGCCCAGGCCGCCCTGGCGCCGTGGTGGAAACAGCCGCGCGAACGTGCCCCGGCCGAGGTGCTGGTGCTGCGCGCCACCCTCGTCCAGAGCACCCATTCCTTCGGCGAGGCCCTCGCCGATCTCGACGAGGTGGTGCGGCGCGACGCCGGCAATGCCCAGGCCTGGCTCACCCGCGCCACCATTCAGCAAGTGACGGGCGACCATGCCGGCGCACGCGCCAGCTGCGCGCGCCTGTTCGGACGCGCACCCGAGCTCGTGGTGCAGACCTGCCTGGCCTCGGTGGGCAGCCTGAACGGCCAGGCCCGCCCCAGCTACCTGCGGCTGGAGCGCACCCTCGCCGCCCGTGCCGACAGCCCGGCGCCGCTGCGCGCCTGGTCCGCCACCCTGCTGGCCGAAATGGCCGAACGGCTCGGCGACCATGCGGCGGCCGACACCCACTTCCGCAGCGCCCTGAGCATCGATCAGCAGGACACGTATCTGCTGGCCGCCTATGCCGATTTCCTGCTCGAACGCGGCCGTGCGCAGGAAGTCGTGCGCCTGCTCGGGACACGCACCCAGGCCGACGCCCTGCTGCTGCGCCATGCGCTCGCGCTTTCCAGACTTGGCGCCCCCGATGCGGCGCGCCAGAGCGCGGCGCTGCGCGCCCGCTTCGAAGCCGCGCGGCGCCGCGGCGACACGGTCCACCGGCGCGAGGAAGCGCGCTTCGCGCTGGAGCTTGCCCGGGATCCGGCCGAGGCGGTGCGGCTTGCGAAACTCAACTGGGCGGTGCAGAAGGAACCGGCCGACCTGCGCATCCTGGCGCGCGCCGCGGCCGCCAGCGGCGACGCCGAGGCCGCGCGCCTGGTACGCGACTGGCTGCGCCACAGCAGGCTCGAGGACCGTACGCTCGACGCCGTCGCGCAGAACGCGGGAGCCAGGACATGATGCGGACCCTGCTTGCCCTGCTGGCCGCGCTGGCGCTGTCATGCTCCCCTGCGGCATTCGCCCACAAGGCCAGCGACAGCTACCTGAACCTCGCCGTCGACGGTGCGCGCATCGAAGGCCGCTGGGACATCGCCCTGCGCGACCTCGAACTGGCCGTCGGCCTGGACGCCGATGGCGACGGCCAGCTGACCTGGGACGAGGTACGCGCCCGCCACGGCGCCATCGAAGCCTATGCGCTCAGCCACCTGAAACTGGCCTCAGGCGGCGCCGCCTGCCCGTTGCAGGTGACGCAGCAGCTGGTCGACAGCCACACCGATGGCGCTTATACGGTGTTGATGCTGCGCGGCGCCTGCGCCGCGCCGGTAGACACGCTGGCGGTGGGATACACGCTGCTGGCGGAACTCGACCCGCAACACCGCGGCCTGCTCGCCCTGCGCAAGGCAGGTGCGGACGCGGGCAGCAGCGCCACCTCCACCGCCATCCTCGGCCCGGACAATCCACAACAGCAGCTGCGCCTGGCCGAGCCGGCGCACTGGCGCCAGTTCGCCGACTACGTGAAACAGGGTGTGTGGCACATCTGGATCGGCTTCGACCACATCCTGTTCCTGCTGTCGCTGCTGCTGCCGGCCGTGCTGCTCTATCGCGACCGGCAGTGGGTCGGCCGGGAAGGCTTCCGCAGCGCCGGGATGGACGTGGTGCGGGTCGTCACCGCCTTCACGCTGGCGCACTCGCTGACCCTGACTCTGGCGGCGCTGGGGGTGCTGGCATTGCCCTCGCGCCTGGTCGAATCGGCGATCGCCGCCTCGGTCATCGTGGCGGCGCTGAACAACCTGCGGCCCCTGTACCAGCGCGGAAGGGTCCTGTTCGCCTTCGGCTTCGGCCTGCTGCACGGTTTCGGTTTCGCCAGCGTGCTGGCCGAACTCGGCCTGCCGAAAGACGCGCTGCTGCTTTCCCTGGTCGGCTTCAATGTGGGCGTCGAACTCGGCCAGCTGGCCATCGTCGCCGTGTTCCTGCCGCTGGCCTGGTGGCTGCGCAAGGGATTCTTCTACCGGCGCGTGGTGATGCTGGGCGGCTCAGCCGCGATCGCGCTGGTGGCGGCCGTCTGGCTGCTGGAACGCGCGCTCGATCTGGAGCTGCCGTTCTGGGGCCTGGCATAGGCATACATATGCATCATGTATCAGTTTTTTTACAAATCCTCTGAGCAATTGATTTTAGGTAAAGATAAAATACTTTTTCCTATTCCACACAAATTTCAGGGGAAATATGATCCGTATGCCCATCGGATTGGCTGCGTTATGCCTCAGTGCCACCGTTTTCGCTGCGCCGCCTTTCGACGACAAATTCCGCCAGCTGGACGAATTGCTGCCGACGCCGGGCGCCGTGCGCACCGCGTCGGGCGCACCGGGCCACGCTTACTGGCAGCAGCGCGCCGACTACAAGATGCGCGCCACGCTCGACGAGAACAAGCGGGCGCTCACGGGCTCCGGCACCATCACGTACCACAACAATTCCCCTGACACGCTGAAGTATCTCTGGCTGCAGCTGGACGAGAACATCTACAAGCCGGATTCTGCTGCCCGCAGCACTGCCGTC
This sequence comes from Telluria sp. ZB4P36, assembly GCF_059685865.1. Taxonomy (NCBI): domain Bacteria; kingdom Pseudomonadati; phylum Pseudomonadota; class Betaproteobacteria; order Burkholderiales; family Oxalobacteraceae; genus Telluria; species Telluria sp. ZB4P36. The sequence continues at coordinate 113,319 of NZ_JCASIE010000005.1, read as the reverse complement.
CTGCCCTCGCGCGAAGCCTGGCAGGCGCGCGGCACCGATGGTGTGAAGTTCGACGCCCTGCGCAACGTCCTGGAAGGGAACGCCTTCCAGGGCGGCTTCAACATCCGCAACGTGCGCGACAGCGGCGGCGGCCAGCTGAAGTACACCATCAACGGCACCATGATGCGCATCGACCTGCCGCAGCCGCTCAAGCCGGGTGCGCGCGTCTCGTTCAGCCTCGACTGGAACTACAACATCAACGAGCAGAAGGTGCTCGGTGGCCGTTCGGGCTACGAGAAGTTCGAGGACGGTAACGACCTTTTCGAGATCGCCCTGTGGTTCCCACGCATGGCCGCCTACTACGACGTCTACGGCTGGCAGCACAAGCAGTTCCTGGGCGCCGGCGAGTTCACGCTGGAGTTCGGCGACTACGACGTGCAGATCACCGTGCCGGCCGACCACATCGTCGCCTCCACCGGCGAACTGCAGAACCCGAACGACGTGCTCACCGCCGCCCAGCGCGAGCGCCTGCAGCAGGCCCGCAACGCCAAGAAGCCGGTCATCATCGTGACCCAGGCCGAAGCCGAAGCGGCCGAGAAGAAGCGCGCCACCACCACCAAGACCTGGCACTTCAAGGCCAAGAACGTGCGTGACTTCGCGTTCGCGTCGAGCCGCAAGTTCATCTGGGATGCGCAGGGCATCAAGTCGGGCAAGCAGGACGTGATGGCCATGTCCTACTACCCGAAGGAAGGCAACCCGCTGTGGGAGCGCTACTCGACCCACGCGATCGTCCACACCATCGAGCAGTACAACAAGTACTCGTTCGACTACCCGTACCCGGTCTCGATTTCCGTGAACGGCCCGGTGGGCGGCATGGAATACCCGATGATCACCTTCAACGGCCCGCGTCCGGTGAAGGACAAGAAGACCGGCGAGCTGACCTACTCGAAGCGTACCAAGTACGGCCTGATCGGCGTGATCATCCACGAAGTCGGCCACAACTACTTCCCGATGATCGTCAACTCGGACGAGCGCCAGTGGACCTGGATGGACGAGGGCCTGAACTCCTTCGTGCAGTCGCTGGCCCAGGAAGCCTGGGAAGAAGACTGGGATGAAATGCGCGGCCACCCGCGTTCGATCGTCGGCTACATGCGCAGCCAGAACCAGGTGCCGATCATGACCAACTCGGAGTCGCTGCTCCAGTTCGGCAACAATGCCTATGCCAAGCCGGCCGCCGCACTGAACGTGCTGCGCGAAACCATCCTGGGCCGCGAGCTGTTCGACTTCGCCTTCAAGGAATACGCCGAGCGCTGGAAGTTCAAGCGCCCGACCCCGGCCGACTTCTTCCGCACCATGGAAGATGCCTCCGGAACGGACCTCGACTGGTTCTGGCGCGGCTGGTTCTACACCACCGACGCGGTCGACATCAGCGTGGACGGCATCACCGAGTACACGGTGAGCACCAAGGATCCGGAAATCGAGAAGGCCTGGGCACGCGCACGCAAGCAGGAAGAGCCGATCTCGGTCACCGATCAGCGCAACAAGGGCATGGAGCGTCGCGTCGACCGCTTCCCGGAGCTGAAGGACTTCTACAACCAGAACGACGACTTCACCGTCACCAACAAGGACCGCAACAAGTTCAACGAGACGATGGCCGGCCTGGAAGACTGGGAAAAGAACCTGCTCAAGGAAGGCAAGCACCTGTACCTGGTGGACTTCTCGAACAAGGGTGGGCTGGTCATGCCGCTGATCGTCGAGATCGAAACCAAGAGCGGAAAAAAATACATCGAGCGCATCCCGGCCGAAGTATGGCGCTACTCGCCCAGGAAAATCACCAAGCTGTTCGTTACCGACGAGCCGATCGTGGGCCTGACCCAGGACCCGTACTGGGAAACCGCCGACATCGACGTGAGCAACAACAGCTGGCCGGCCAAGCCGGTCCCGTCGCGCCTGGAGCTGTTCAAGTCCGAGCGTGAACCGATGAACAACCTGATGCGCGACTTCAACACCAAACTGGCGCCGCCGAAAGCGGCCGGCCAGAAGGAAGAAGCGCCGAAGGCCGAGTAAGGACTCGTATTACCCGTGGGCGCCTGGCGCCCACCACCGGCAGGGCTGCGCGCCCTGCCGTTTCTTTATTGAAGACGACCGAGCATGAAAATGAAACAACTGCAGGCGGCGATTGTCGCTGTGTTCCTGACCACCGCCGCGCAGGCCGCACCGGCTTTCGACGACAAGTTCCGCCAGCTCGACGAGCTGCTGCCGACCGCCACCGACACCCGCACCGCCTCCGGTGCGCCGGGCCACCGCTACTGGCAGCAGCGCGCCGACTACCGCCTGCGCGCCACCTTGGACGAGAACATGCGCACCGTCAGCGGCTCGGGTACCGTCACCTATCACAACAATTCGCCGGACACGCTGTCCTACCTGTGGGTGCAGCTGGACCAGAACATGTTCCGCGCGGATTCGGACAACCGCCGCATCGCCACCCTGCCCTCGCGCGAAGCCTGGCAGGCGCGAGGCAACGACGGCGTCAAGTTCGACACCCTGAAGGCCACGCTGGAACAGCGGCGCTTCGAAGGCGGTATCCAGGTCACCAGCGTGACCGGCAGCGACGGCCGCGCCTTGCGCCATACGGTCAACAAGACCATGATGCGGATCGACCTGCCGCAGCCGCTCAAGCCGGGCGCGCGCGCCTCCTTCAACATGGCCTGGACCATCAACATCCCCGAAGCGAACGTCGTCGGCCGCCGCACGGGCTTCGAGAAGTTCGACGACGGCAACGATATCTACCTGAGCGCCCAGTGGTTCCCGCGCATGGCGGCCTACTACGACGTCAAGGGCTGGCAGAACAAGCAGTACATGGGCGACGGCGAGTTCACGCTGGAGTTCGGCGACTACGACGTGCAGATCACCGTCCCGGCCGACCACGTGGTCGCCTCGACCGGCGAACTGCAAAACGCCGATGCGGTACTCACCCCGGCCCAGCGCGAGCGCCTGCGCCAGGCGCGCAGCGCGCAGAAGCCGGTGGTCATCGTCACCCAGGCGGAAGCGGAAGCCGCCGAGAAAACGCGTTCGAAAGCGACCAGGACCTGGCACTTCAAGGCGCGCGACGTGCGCGACTTCGCCTTCGCCTCGAGCCGCAAGTTCATCTGGGACGCCCAGGGCATCAAGAGCGGCGACAAGGACGTGCTGGCGATGTCCTACTACCCGAAGGAAGGCAACCCGCTGTGGGAGCGCTATTCGACGGCGGCCGTGATCCACACCATCGAGCAGTACAACAAGTATTCCTTCGACTATCCCTACCCGACTGCCATCTCGGTGAACGGGTCGATCGGCGGCATGGAATACCCGATGATCTCGTTCAACGCGGGCCGTCCGGTCAAGGACAAGAAGACCGGCGAACTCACCTATGCGAAGAGCACCAAGTACGGCCTGATCAGCGTGATCATCCATGAGGTGGGCCACAACTACTTCCCGATGATCGTCAACTCGGACGAGCGCCAGTGGACCTGGATGGACGAGGGCATGAACAGCTTCCTGCAGTTCCTGGCCGAGGAAGCCTGGGAAGACAACTACCCGGCGCGCCGCGGCGAAGCGCGCCACATCGTCGACTACATGCGCAGCACCAACCAGGTGCCCGTGATGACGAATGCCGAATCGACCATACAGCGCGGCAACAATGCCTATGCCAAGCCGGCCACCGCACTGAACGTGCTGCGCGAAACCATCCTGGGCCGCGAGCTGTTCGACTTCGCCTTCAAGGAATACGCCGAGCGCTGGAAGTTCAAGCGCCCGACCCCGGCCGACTTCTTCCGCACCATGGAAGATGCCTCCGGAACGGACCTCGACTGGTTCTGGCGCGGCTGGTTCTACACCACCGACGCGGTCGACATCAGCGTGGACGGCATCACCGAGTACACGGTCAGCAGCAAGGATCCGGAAATCGAGAAGGCCTGGGCTAGAGCCCGCAAGCAGGAAGAGCCGATCTCGGTCACCGACCAGCGCAACAAGGGCATGGAGCGTCGCGTCGACCGCTTCCCGGAGCTGAAGGACTTCTACAACCAGAACGACGACTTCACCGTCACCAACAAGGACCGCAACAAGTTCAACGAGACGATGGCCGGCCTGGAAGACTGGGAAAAGAACCTGCTCAAGGAAGGCAAGCACCTGTACCTGGTGGACTTCTCGAACAAGGGTGGGCTGGTCATGCCGCTGATCGTCGAGATCGAAACCAAGAGCAGAAAAAAATACATCGAGCGCATCCCGGCCGAAGTATGGCGCTACTCGCCCAGGAAGATCACCAAGCTGTTCGTTACCGACGAGCCGATCGTGGGCCTGACCCAGGACCCGTACTGGGAAACCGCCGACATCGACGTGAGCAACAACAGCTGGCCGGCCAAGCCGGTCCCGTCGCGCCTTGAGCTGTTCAAGACCGAGCGTGATCCGGCCACGGGCAACCTGATGCGCGACTTCAACACCAAACTGGCGCCGCCGAAAGCGCCTGAACCTGCAAAGAAGGCAGAACAATGATCCTGCGCCGCTTCAAGCTGCTGTTCGCCGCCACGCTCCTGTTCGTGAGCGCGGCGGCGGGCGCACACCGCTTCCACATGGGGATCACCGAGGTCGCCTACAACGAGCGCACCAGGAGCACGGAAATCGTCCACACCTACATGGCGCACGACGTAGAGGCACTCCTGATGAACCTGTACGGGCGCCAGTTCGACCTGGGCGATCCGGAAGACCAGGCCGTGCTGCGCAAGTACGTCGAAGGGCGCTTCTGGCTCATGGGCCAGGACAAGACGCGCCTGCCCGTCCGCTGGGTCGGCATGACCGCCGACTCGCAGAGCGTGGTCATCTACCAGGAGATGGAGAACGCGCCGCTGTCGAAGACCGCCGCGATCCACCAGGGCGTCTTGATCGACTTCCTGCCGGACCAGGTCAACACCGTCAACCTGAACGAGGCTGGCACGGTCCGCTCGCTGACCTTCACCCAGGCGGCGCTCGAGCAGCCGACCCGAGGAAACCGCCCATGACGCTCCGCCCCCTTCCCTGTGCGCTGGCCGCGCTGCTGGCCCAGGCACCTGCCCTGGCCGACGATTTCGTCCTTCAGCGGGTGCTGGTCGAAGGCTCGCGCGCCAGGCAGATCGGGCTCACCGACTCGGCCAGCGCCGGCAGCGTCAGCGGCAAGGAACTGGCCCAGCGCATCGTGTACCGTCCCGGCGAGCTGCTCGAGGCCACGCCGGGCCTGATCGCCAGCCAGCACAGCGGCGAGGGGAAGGCCAACCAGTTCTATCTGCGCGGCTTCAACCTCGACCACGGCACCGATCTCGCCACCTGGGTGGATGGCATGCCGGTCAACCAGCGCAGCCATGCGCACGGCCAGGGCTGGACCGATCTGAATTTCCTCATCCCGGAACTGGTCGCCCGCCTCGATTACCGCAAGGGCCCCTACTCGTCGGCCGAGGGCGATTTCTCCTCGGCCGGCAAGGCCTCGCTGGTCTACGCCAACCGGCTGGTAGCGCCGCTGGCTTCGCTGACCGCGGGCCCGGGTGGCTATGGACGCGGCGTACTGGCCGGATCGCCCGACCTGGCCGGCGGCAGCCTGCTGTACGCGCTGGAGCTGCTGAAGAATGACGGCCCGTGGACGCGCCCGGACGGCTACCGCAAGATCAATGCGGTGCTGCGCTACAGCCGCGGCTTCGCCAACAACGGCTGGAGCGTCAGCGCGATGCACTACCGCGGCCACTGGAACGCGACCGACCAGGTGCCGCTGCGCGCGGTTGCCTCCGGCCGGCTGGGCCGCTACGACACGATCGACCTGAGCGACGGCGGCGAAGCCCAGCGCAGCAGCCTGTCCGGTGTTTGGCGCAAGACCGCCGCCGACACCGCATCGAGCCTGAGCGCCTACGTGATCCGCAACCAGGGCGACCTGTATTCGAACTTCACGTATTTCATGAACGACCCGGTAAACGGCGACCAGTTCAGCCAGCCGGACCGGCGCGTCACCACGGGCCTGGACGGCAGCCATACCTGGCACGTCTTCCGCAAGGGCGAGATGGGCTCGGACCTCACGGCCGGCCTGCAGGTCCAGAACGACAACGTCTTCAACGGCCTGTACGACACCCGTGCGCGCCGACGCCTGGCCACCACCCGCGAAGACCATATCGTCGAATCCAGCCTGGGCGTCTACCTGGAAAACGCGACGCGCTGGAGCGAAGCCCTGCGCACCGTCGTCGGCGTGCGGGCCAACGCCTACCGCTTCCGTGTCGAGAGCGACCGCCAGGAGAACGCGGGCCGCGCCCGCGATACCCTGGCCACGCCGACGCTCAACGTCGCCTATGGTCCGTGGAAGCACAGCGAGTTGTACTTCAATTATGGCCACGGCTTCCACAGCAACGATGCGCGCGGCACGGTGGCGGCGATCGATCCGAAAACGCTCGATCCGGTGGACCGCACGCCCGGCCTGGTACGCTCGCGTGGCATCGAACTGGGCCTGCGCACGGTGGCGATCCCGAAAATGGAAACCACGCTGGCGCTGTACCGCCTGGATTTCGATTCCGAGCTGAGCTACATTGGCGACGCCGGCAACACCGAGGCGGGAGACCCGAGCCGGCGCTACGGTATCGAAGTGTCGAACAGCTACAAGGCCAACAAATGGCTGTCGGTGGATTTCGACGCGGCCTATGCGCGGGCGCGTTCGCGCGGCGGCAATCCCGCAGGCGATCGTATCCCGGGCGCCGTCGAAGGCGTGGCCCAGCTCGGCCTGACGGTGGACCGCGTGGGTCCGTGGTCGGGTGCGCTGCGCCTGCGCTACTTCGGCCCGCGTCCGCTGATCGAGGACGACAGCGTGCGCTCGCGCGCCAGCATCACCCTGAACGGCCGCGTCGCCTACCGGATCGGCAAGGACATGCACATCGAGCTGGAAGGCTTCAACCTGGGCAACCGGCGCGATTCGGCGATCGACTACTATTATGCTTCGCGCCTGGCGAACGAAGCGGAAGCCGTCGACGACATCCACTTCCACCCGATCGAGCCGCGTTCCTTCCGCCTCAGCTTTACTAAGAACTGGTAAGGAATTGCCCTGGGTCACGCCGGTAGCGTGGAAAAATGCTACGCTAACCGGATGACCACACGCGAATTACCCTACACCGACCCGTCGCAGCTGGCGAACGCCGTACGCAGCGAGGGCTATGCCCTGCTGCGTCCCCAGGACGTGGCCCGCCTCGCGGGCTGCAGCCTCGACGAGCTGGAATCGCTCGTGCCGGGCTGGGACCGGCTCGAACTCGACAACTACCTCAAGGACGGCAGCCGCTACCGGCGCCGCCGCCATTCCTGCTTCATCGACGAGAGCGACGCCGCCGGCCATGCCCTGGTGCAGGTCGCGCACCGCCCGCACTGGCAACCGGTCGAGTACAACGCCCTGCACGGCGGCATGCACCGCCTGTTCGCGCCGATCGAAACCGCGACCATCGCCAACCCGGCCTGGGGGCGCCTGCTGCGCGCACTGGGGGACGCCTGCTCCGCGGTACGGGGTCGCCGGACCTGGTATGTGGAAGCGCACCAGTTCCGCATCGACACCGCCGACGGCATCGGCCGCCCGACGCCGGAAGGCGCACACCGCGACGGCGTCGACTTCGTCGCCGTGATCCTGATCGGCCGCAGCGGCATCAAGGGCGGGGAAACCCGGGTGTTCGAGGCCGACGGACCGGCCGGCAAGCGATTCACGATGCTGGAACCGTGGACCCTGCTGCTGCTCGACGACGCCGCCGTCATCCACGAATCGACGCCGATCCAGCCGCTTGGCGAACACGGGCACCGCGATACCCTGGTGCTGACCTGGCGCTCCGGCTCATTCCAAGGCGCCGACGCGGTTTAAACAAAAAAAGCGCCCGCGAACCTTGCGGCTGGCGGGCGATAATCCAATTTTCGGAGAAAACTGGAGGAGACGGTTCCAATATAGCGCGATTTTTTGTGCACCGCAATACAGTAGAACTACGGTGCCTGCGTTGCCAGGGAAGCGTTTCCAAAAACAGACACTCCGGAGCCGAATGTTGCACTGCGCAATATTCACTTCCCTGTATCAATAACGCTGGAAATCCTCGCTGCGCAGCAGTGCGCGCAGGCGCTCGGCGTCAGGCGGCTGGCTGCGCGCCGCTGCCGCCATCGCGGCTGCCGAGGGCGTCGGCGCTTCCATCAGCACCGGGCCCGGCTGGGCCACCTTCCCCTGGGGCGGCGCGCCCTCGACGGCGGCCCGCATCGGCGGCGCCGAGGATGCGTAGCGGTGCGCCTGCGGCGGCGCCTGGGCCAGCGCCAGCCGCCCGCCCGCCAGCTGTTCCACGAAAGCCGCGCGCTCGCCGGGCGCCATCGGATCCCGCAGGAGTTCCGCCAGCGGGGCGACATTCTCCACCGCCACACCGGATGCCCGGACCGCCGAGACGACAAAGCGGAAGTCATCCTTCCGTTTGCTGTTCCACTGGGCCGGCGCCAGGAATTCGCGGCTGGTCAGCAAGGCGCGCAGCACCGCGCGCTGGTCGCCCCCCGTCTTGTCCCATACCCGCTCCATTGACCGGTACAGACCTGCCGAGGGCGCGGAGACGACATGCCGGACCAGCGCCCCGAGGGCATCGCGGCCGCTGCCGCCGGCGTGCGGCCGGCCCCGCGCGCGCAGGGTTGGACGGACGGCCGCGCGCAGTGCGGCGTAGTGGCCCAGCACGTGCGGACGCAATGCCGCGCCGGCTTCCGCATCGCCAGCTTGCCCGTCCATGAAGTGCGCCAGCCAGAACGCCGTCAGCACTTCTTCCAGCTGGCGCGGGCTGGCGATGGCGCGCAGCAGGCTGGCCTCGGCGGCCGGGGTGCCCGGGTCGGCCAACTCGCGCAGGCGTGCTTCCAGGCGGGGCGGCAGGGGCGGTGGCGCAAGCTGGCTGTCGACATAGGCGTGGACGCCCATGGCGCGCACCCGCGCGACTTCGCCAGGCGTGGGGCCGTAGCCCAGCCGGTTCAACAGGTGCTGCGCCTGCCGTTGGTCCATCGGCGTGCCGGCCTGCGCCTGCGCCTGCAAGGGCGCGGCCACCCCCAGGACAAGCAGCGCCAGCGCGGCGCGGCGGAGCAGATGGTTCAGGACGTCCATGCCCCTGTTATATACCTGCGCCGGCATCCACCTGCACCCTTTTGGTAAATATTTGTAAGCGCGCGAATCGTACGCAGACCATTGCAATTTTGCTACACTTGGCAGCTTGAACCGACGCTTATCGACGAAGATGCCAACCCTCCCCCGCCTCTCCCTGAATGTCCCCGTCCCCCTGGTCGCCGCCGCCGGCGCAACGCTCTGCTTCGCCCTGGCCCTGGCCGTGCCGAAGCGCGCCACCGCCGAGGACGAGAAGCTGGCGGCACCGACGCCGGCCCTGACCGTAACCACCGGCCAGCCGGCCAGCACCTCCCTGCCGGTGGGACTGACCGCCAACGGCAGCGTCGCCGCCTGGCAGGAAGCGCTCATCAGCAGCGAATCGAATGGCCTGCGCCTGAGCGATGTCCGGGTCAACGTGGGCGACGTGGTCAAGAAGGGAGAGACCCTGGCCGTGTTTGCCAGCGAGACGGTGGGCGCCGACGTCGAGCAGGCCAAAGCTGCGCTGCAGGAAGCGCAGGCCAATGCCAGCGCGGCCAAGCTCGATGCCGACCGCGCCCGTGCCTTGCGCAGTTCCGGCGCCTTGAGCGAACAGCAGGTAACCCAGCTCCTGACCGCCGAGCGCACCGCGCAGGCGCGCGTGAGCGCGGCCAAGGCGACGCTGGCCCAGCAGCAGCTGCGCCTGCGCCAGGCCACCGTGGTCGCGCCGGACAGCGGCATCATCTCGGCACGCAGCGCCACCGTCGGCGCCGTGGCAGGACCGGGCACGGAGCTGTTCCGCATGATCCGCCAGGGCCGCCTGGAATGGCGCGCCGAAGTCACCTCGAACGACCTGGGCCGCATCAAGCCGGGCATGCGCGCGGCCGTGCGCGCCGCCAGCGGCAGCGAGATCACCGGCAAGGTGCGCACGGTGGCGCCGACCGTCGATCCCCAGACCCGGCTGGCGCTGGTCTATGTCGACCTGCCGCCTTCGCTGTCGGCGAATGCGCCGCTCAAGGCCGGCATGTTCGCCAGCGGCCGCTTCGAACTGGGCGCCACCACGGCCCTCACCGTGCCGCAGCAGGCCGTGGCCGTGCGCGACGGCTTCAGCTACGTGTTCCGCCTGAACCGCGACAGCCGCGTGAGCCAGCTGAAGGTCAGCACCGGACGCCGCCTCGGCGACCGCGTCGAGATCGTCGGCGGACTGGCGGCCGGCACCCCGATCGTGGTCAGCGGCGCCGGCTTCCTGAACGATGGGGATCTGGTACGAAACGTACCAACCCCGGTCCCGGCGCCGGCCAAGGCTGCACCGCGCCAGACCGCGGCGCGCTGAGCGGAGCCCATCCATGAACTTTTCCGCTTTATCGATCCGTAACCCGATCCCGGCGATCATGCTGTTCGCCCTGCTCACGCTGGCGGGGCTGCTGGCCTTCAAGGCCAACAAGATCCAGGACTTCCCCGACATCGAACTGCCGATCGTGACCGTCGCCGCCACGCTGGAAGGCGCGGCGCCGGCGCAGTTGGAGACCGAGGTGGCGCGCAAGATCGAGGATTCGGTCGCCACCCTGCAGGGCGTCAAGAACATCTATACCAAGGTGCTCGACGGCGTAGCCACCGTCACCGTCGAATTCATCCTGGAGAAAGACCTGTCCGAGGCGGTCAACGACGTGCGCGACGCCGTGGCGCGCGTGCGCGCCGACCTGCCGCCCGAGATGCGCGACCCGAGCGTGACCAAGGCCGCCACCGCCGGCCGCGTGGTCGCGACCTTCACCGCCGAGCCGAGTAAAACGGCCGGCAGCGCCATGGACGACCAGGCGCTGAGCTGGTTCGTCGACAACGACGTGGCCAAGCGCCTGCTGAGCGTACCGGGCCTCGGTTCGGTCAAGCGGGTCGGCGGCGTCACCCGCGAAGTGCGGGTGGAACTCGACGATGCGCGCATGGCCGCGCTGCAGGTATCGGCGCTGGACGTGTCGCGCCAGCTGCGCAACGTACAGCGCGAGGCGCCGGGCGGACGCGGCGACGTCAGCGGCGCCGAGCAGTCGGTGCGCACCATCGCCACCGTGCAGTCGGCCCAGGAACTGGCACAGATGGACATCCCGCTGCCGGACGGCCGCCACGTCAAGCTCGAGCAGGTGGCCACCGTGAGCGACACGGTGGCCGAACCGCGCTCGCTGGCCGAGCAGGATGGCCGCAAGGTGGTCGGCTTCGAAGTCTTCCGCACCCGCGGCGCGGGCGAGGTCGACGTGGCCGAAGGCGCGCGCGCCGCGGTCGCCGCGCTGCAGAAGGAACACCCGAACGTGGTGCTGCGCGAGGTGATCGACAACTCGGCCCCGGTGCAGGAAAACTTCGACGCCTCGATGGAGATGCTGTACGAAGGCGCGGTGCTGGCGGTGCTGGTGGTGTGGTGGTTCCTGCGCGACTGGCGCGCCACCCTGGTGGCCGCGGCCGCGCTGCCGCTGTCGGCGATTCCGGCCTTCCTGGGCCAGTACCTGTTCGGCTACACGCTGAACATGGTGACCCTGCTGTCGCTGGCCCTGGTGATCGGCGTGCTGGTCGACGATGCGATCGTCGAGATCGAGAACATCTCGCGCCATCTGCGCATGGGGAAGACCCCGATGCAGGCGGCGCTGGAAGCGGCCGACGAGATCGGGATGGCGGTGATCGCCACCACCTTCGCCCTGGTCGCGGTGTTCCTGCCGACCGCCTTCATGGGCGGCATCCCGGGTAAATTCTTCAAGCAGTTCGGCTGGACCGCGGTGATCGCGATCCTCGCTTCGCTGGTGGTGGCGCGTTTGCTGACGCCGATGATGGCGGCCTACCTCCTCAAGCCGGCCAAGCACCATGGCGAAGAAAAGGATGGCCCGCTGATGCGCCGCTACATGACGGCGATGCAGTGGTGCCTGCGCCACCGCATGGTGACCGCGATCGGTTCCGCCCTGTTCTTCATCGGCTCGATCGCCCTGGTGCCGCTGCTGCCGACCGGCTTCGTGCCGCCGGCCGACCGCTCGCAGACCCTGATCACCGTCGAATTGCCGCCCGGTTCCACTTTGCTTGAAACGCATCGTGTGGCCGAACAGGCGCGCCTGGCCGCCATGCAGGTGGCGGGCGTGAAGAGCATCTTCAGCTCGATCGGCGGGGGTTCCAGCGGCGACGCCTTCGCCCCGGGCGCCGCGGCCGAAGCGCGGCGTGCGGTGCTGACCGTGACCACCGTGGACCGCCACGACCGCGACGTCGGTCTGTCCGACATCGAACGCGCGCTGCGCGAGAAGATGGGGCAGATCCCGGGCGCGCGCTTCAACGTCGGCGCCAACGACACTGGCACCAAGATGCAGCTGGTGCTGCGCAGCGAAGACCCGGAAGCGCTGACCACCATCGCCCGCCAGGCCGAACGCGAACTGCGCACCCTGCAGAACGTCGGCAACGTCAGCTCGAGCGCCTCGCTGGTGCGTCCGGAGATCATCGTGCGCCCGGACTTCGCGCGCGCGGCCGACCTGGGCGTGACCGCCGCGGCGATCGGCGAGACCGTGCGCGTCGCCACCGCCGGCGACTACGACATCTCGCTGGCCAAGATGAACCTGGCCGAGCGCCAGGTGCCGATCCGCGTCAAGCTGCCGGACGCCGTGCGCGCCGACCTGGACGCCCTGGGCCGCCTGACGGTGCCGGGTTCGCGTGGCCCGGTACTGCTGGCCAACGTCGTGAGCATCACGATGGAAAGCGGCCCGGCCCAGATCGACCGCCTGAACCGCACCCGCAACGTCACCCTCGACGTCGAGCTGCAGGGCCGCTCGCTGGGTGAAGTGAATACCGAAGCGCGCGCCCTGCCCGTGTTCCAGAAGCTGCCGCCCAACGTGCAGATCGCGGAACTGGGCGACGCCCAGGAGATGCAGGCGCTGTTCGCCAGCTTCGGCGTGGCGATGCTGATCGGCGTGCTGTGCATCTACGGCGTGCTGGTGCTGCTGTTCAACGACTTCATGCAGCCGGTGACCATCCTGGCCGCACTGCCGCTGTCGATCGGCGGCGCCTTCGTGGCCCTGCTGCTGACCCAGAGCGCGCTGTCGATGCCGACCATGATCGGCCTGATCATGCTGATGGGGATCGTGACCAAGAACTCGATCCTGCTGGTGGACTACGCGATCCTGGCACGCCAGGCCGGCATGAACCGCTTCGACGCCCTGGTCGATGCCTGCCACAAGCGTTCGCGCCCGATCGTGATGACCACCATCGCCATGGGCGCCGGCATGATGCCGCTCGCCCTCGGCCTGTCGGGCGACCCGAGCTTCCGCGCGCCGATGGCGATCGCCGTGATCGGCGGCCTGATCACGTCGACGCTGCTGAGCCTGCTGGTGGTGCCGGCGGTGTTCACCTACGTGGACGACTTCGAGCATTTCATGAAGCGCCAGATGGCCAGGATGCGGCGCAAGCCGGTGCATGCGCCGGTGAAGGAAAGCGTGAGCGATCCGGTCAAGTGAGTGTGTGGCATAGGGTGGACGGCTTCGCCGTCCGCGCGTTCAAATCGATCGTGATCTGACGCACATCGGCCATTTCGCCGTTCGTTGAACTACAAAAAAACCCGGCCAGGCTCGCGCCTGCCGGGTTTTGTTTTACCGCTCGGTCAATCAGTCGCGGTAGTAGCGGTACTCTTTGCGCTCGGTGGTGTTCGAGCTGCCCAGCAGCTTGGCCAGCAGGAAGCCGACGCCCGCTGCGACCAGCAGGGCGGTGCCCGGGTTGGTCTTGACGTACTCGGTGCTCTTGGTCGAGTAGGTCTGGTAGGTCTCGCCCAGCTGGCCCTTGCGCTGGCCCAGGCTTTCCGAGGCGCCGCTCAGCATGCCGGTCAGGCGGTCGACGCCGGCATGTGCGGTGCTGACCAGGCGGTCGACCAGCGGCTGCGCACCTTGCGCGACCTGGTCGATCTTCTGGTGCACCTTGTCCGGCGACATGTTGGCCATGGCGCCCTTGATGCCGCCCTGCGACTGCGACTGGTCGCCGCCCGAGGACGACATGTCCGACGACTGCGAGCTGGCGCCGCCCATGCTGCCGGTGGTGCCGGAGCTGGTGCCGGTGGTGCTGCCGCTCGAACCCAGGGCGCTGTTGCCGCTGCTGGAACCGCTCATGCTGCCGCTGCTGCCGGCTGCGCTCGAGCCCAGGGTGCTGCCGCTTTGCAGGCTGCTGCTGCCGCCCACGCTCGAACTCGGCGAGCTGCTACCCAGGTTGCCCGAGCCCTGCGTGCCGCTCTGCTGGCTGCCGGCATTGCTGCTGCCGGTGGCCGGTTTGGCAGTGCTCGGCGAAGCGTTGGCGCTGCCGAGGCTGCCCGACGAGCTGCTCTGGCTGCTGCTCGAAGCGCTGCTGCCCTGGTTCAGGCCGGAACTCTGGCTTTTACCGATGCTCGAACCTGCGCCCTCGCGGCTTGCGTCGCTGCCTTTTCCCTCGGTAGATTTCTGATTATCCATGATGTATCCCTCGTAAAAATGTAGACCAACGCGAAGTAGACCGAAACTCGACTATCACCACATTCTTCCTCGATTCCGCCTGAAACAGAATGAAGGGACAAGATTGACCTGCGCTACATCAAGGTAGAACTCGGTCACTTACCTTAGGTCACGCCTTCGTTGTCGTGACCTAAAGCGAGCGCAAAAGTTCCACCGTTAGCGTCGATGCCATCTCGCCGCTGCTGGGGCGGTCGCCTGTGGCGGTCCGAATCGCGCGCAGTATCGGACAACTGCGTCGCGATACAAAAAATATAACGTCCCTGCTTCCGGGACCGTGCGTTGACTAACAGAGCTAAGGCATCCACGGCCGGGCACGGCGATTCCCGCTTGCGTTCCATCTCATCTGCGTTATCATATTAATGATAATGATTCTCATTCAAAAATTGAAAGGATAAGGACGCATGTGCGACAAACACGCTCCGCCGGCTTCCGACGCCGCGCAACGGGGTTCGCGCCGCCGCCGCGTCTGGGAACTCGGCCAGACCAGCCATTGCCCGCTGATCGGCGTCGCCCTGCCCCTGAACGCCCTGCCCAAGCTGGTGGAACGGGTCACGGGCGGCAAGCTGCTGCACGACGACTACGATATCCACGTCGGCGCGGTCAGCGAGTGCGCCCTGCGCAATCCGCTGTCGGAAGCCCTGCAGAAGGAGCTGGAGCGGCGCTATGCCGGCGATGTCGCCCGCTTCCGCGCCGCCAGGACCACCCAGGAAGTGGGCGCGCTGTGGGACCGCGCGGTCGCCGCGGGGAATGTGCCGGGCGCCTTCTGGGCCGGCCTGACGCATGCGCGCTGCACGCCCGACCTCGAGCAGCGCATGTGCCGTGACATCCATATGGTGCAGCACCAGGCAGGCGCCTGCGTGCGCGCCGACATGGACAAGTACAACACGCTGGTCGCCGACAACGCCCGCCTCGTGCGCGAACTGGCCAGGACCCAGGGACGCTGCCAGTCCCTGATGCAGGACAAGGCCGCGCAGGCAGAGCGCTTCGAGCAGCAGCTGATGGCGGCACGCGCCACGGCGATCGCGAAGGACACCGACATCCACAACCTGCGCACGGAACTGGCGCAGCTGCAGGCGGAGGTACCGGAACTGGACACGCGCAAGCGCCTGGCCAACCGGCTTGCACAACTGGAGGCGCGCGAACAGGCCCTGCGCGGCCATGTCGCCGCACTCAAGGCGGAACGCGACGCGGCGCGCGCGGCGCTGGCCGTGGCGGAAACGATGCAGCAGCCCTGCGCGGCCGCGCCGAGCGCCCCGGTCGAAGTGCCGGTACGCCTGTTCAACCGCAGCGTGCTGTGCGTGGGTGGACGCAGCGGCAGCGTCCCGGTCTACCGTGACGTCGTCGAGCGCGTCGGCGCACAGTTCGCGCACCATGACGGCGGGCTGGAAGACAGCGCCGGCCAGCTCGACGCCAGCCTGGCGGCGGCCGACCTGGTCATCTGCCAGACCGGCTGCATCAGCCACCATGCCTACTGGCGCGTGAAGGACCATTGCAAGCGCACGGGCAAGCGCTGCATCTTCGTCGACAACCCGAGCGTATCGAGTCTCGTGCGCGGACTGCAGGAAGCGGTCACGCCGGCCTGAGCGCTCACTCCGGATGGCGGCCGGTCTGGCGCGCCAGGGCGATGAAGGCTTCCAGGTAGTCGATCGCGTGCTCCGACTCGCGCGCGCCCAGGTGGATGTCCTTCTGGATACCCTGCTCGCCCAGGCGCAGGGTGCGCAGGCGCAGCTGGGGCGCGAAGTCCGTCACCAGCGCAGCGTGCGCGAGCAGGAAGCGCTGGGCCTGGACGTGCTGGTGCATGGAGAAGCCGAGCGCAACGACATGGTCGAATACTTCGGCGAGCAGCTTGAAGGCTCGATGGCTGCCCTTTTTGCCGCTGTTCTGGTGCCGCTGACCGGAATCGAACTGGTGAACTAGGCAAACGGGATCCTGCGTCGGGTTATTGGCGTTACGCTGGACTCAAGCATGCGCTTCCTGATTCTGCATGTTCATACCGGTTATTTCTAAACCCGGTTGCAACTTGAACCGGTTACGCCCTTCTCTCTTTGCGTCATACAGCGCCTTGTCGGCGGCAGCAATCAGATTCGCGGCACCGCCACCACCGGGGCCAGGGTCTACTGTCGCACCGCCAATACTTACTGTCACAATTCCTTCGCCGCTGTAAGAATGGAGGATCGCCAGGGCCGCCACCGCCTTCCTGATACGCTCCGCAACCGTTGCGACGCCGTGAGGGCTAGTCGCAGGTAACAAAACGACGAACTCTTCCCCACCATAGCGGGCTGACAGGTCGGCCGGTCGTGTCACCTGGCTGGCAATCGCACTGGCGATCCGGCGCAGGCAAGCATCACCCGCCGGGTGTCCATAGTTGTCGTTAAACTTCTTGAAATGGTCAACGTCCAGCATCAGCAACGAAACGCTCGTACCTTCTCGCCGTGCGCGCGCCAGTTCGCGCTGTACTGCTTCGTCAAAGGCACGACGGTTCGCGAGTTGGGTCAAACCGTCTTCTAGGGCGAGTGAGGACAGCTCGGCGTTGGCTTGGGCGAGTCCGGCGCTGACGAGATGAAGCTGCTCCTCGAGGCGTTCACGGATCGCGAGCTGCCGCAACAGCCTCTTACCAAGCCAGAGCAGGACGGTGATAAAGAAAACCAGCCCACCTGCCAACTGCAGCAATGAAGTCCACCACGGGGCATAGATTTCCTCGGCCGACAAGGCTGCGGCGACGATCAGGGGAAAGCCGTCGAGGTGCCTGTAACTGTAGAGACGCCTGACGCCATCGACCTTGGACGTGAACATGGCCGTCCCTACTCGACCCGTCCGGCGATACAGTTGCATGAGTGGGCCAGACGATATGTCCAGCCCAATGATGCTTTCAACGAAAGGCCGGCGGTAGTACAAGGTGCCGGTATCGAGTGCAAACAGGATCGTGCCGCTGTTGCCCACGTCCAGCTTGCTATAGGCCTTCTCGAAGAAGTCGACCCGCATGGTCACCAAAGCGACACCCGCGAAGCTACCGTCAGCATGCTCGATCCTGCGGGATATCGGAACGATCCAGACTCCGGTCGACCGGCTGCGGATGGGCGACCCGATGTATGTCGAGCGACCAGGGGTTTGCCGATGATGCTTGAAGTACTCACGATCAGAGTTATTTCCCTTGTGGACCCGGCCTAGCGACGTCGCGATCCACTCGCCGCGCGCGTCATAGATGAACAAGCCATGAAGTTCACGCGCCTTCCCGGCCATATGCTCGAGGTGCTCGCGCAGGCGCTCCCCGCTCGCGGACGCCAGTCCATCGCGTTCCGCACGCTCAACCATGTCTTCCAGCACAAGATCGGCGACCTTCATTGTGGTCTCCGCATGAAGAGCAAGGGCGCGCGCCATGTTGGTGGTCGAGACCTCGGCCTCACGCAACATATCGCGCCGCGACGTCCATACCTCCCAGCCCGTCAGCATGCAGACCAAAAAACATGAGAGAAAAAGCAGGGCTGCGACCAGACGTGCAGCAGGCCGTTTCTTGTCGCTCAAGGACTGCAGTTGACGCTGTATCGATAGTGGAGCCATGAGATGCCGAATTTGTGGGATTTAGTGACAATTCTCTGTGGAATCATAGTTGCGGTACAAAAACAAGTCCAGCAAATCCTCAATTTCAGCATTTAAGGATGCTTTTCCTATATGCCGATGTTGGAATTCTTCTACGGTGGAGCCAAGGCTGCCCCTGGCGGCGCAACTATCCGCCAGACATCACGTTGGTCGAGCGGGTCGCCCAAGTGCTAGACGTCCGTCTTCTTGTTCGCCTTTACCGCAAATTCGCAGATGAGAAGAAGCAGGTAGTGGAGCATCGATCGTGCACGCATCGAGGTCGCAAACGCACGAGAGCAGGCTGGGCCAAGTCCGGGTAAGGCGACGCATGCAGTGGTTGCATAAGCCGAAATTAGTTGAAAAAAGAAAAAAGGGTTACATGCCGGAGCCTGTAACCCTTTGATCCTACTACTAATTCTTGGTGCCGCTGACCGGAATCGAACTGGTGACCTTCGCATTACGAATGCGCTGCTCTACCGACTGAGCTACAGCGGCTCTACGCGGGCGATCCCGACGAAGAGCCGTATTCTAGCAAACAAGTTCACGAACTTGCTAGTCCGACTCGGCAATTTCAAGCCGTCATTGCCAAAAAATCACTCCGCGTGATAGCGGGTGACCAGTTCGACCTCGCTCTTCGAGCCCAGGAACACCGGCACGCGCTGGTGCAGCTTGGTCGGCGGGATCTCCATGATGCGCCCGCGTCCATCGGTGGCGGCGCCGCCGGCCTGCTCGACGATCATCGCCATCGGGTTGGCTTCGTACATCAGGCGCAGCTTGCCCGGCGAGCCCGGGTCGCGCAAGTCGGCCGGGTACATGAAGATGCCGCCGCGGTTCAGGATACGGTGCACGTCGGCCACCATCGAGGCGATCCAGCGCATGTTGAAATCCTTGCCGCGCGGGCCGGTGCTACCCGCCAGCATCTCGTCCACGTAGCGCTGCACCGGCGGATGCCAGTGGCGCTTGTTCGACATGTTGATCGCGAATTCCTTGGTGGTTTCGGGGATCTGCATGTCGCTCTGGGTCAGCACCCAGGAACCCATCTCGCGGTCGAGGGTGAAGCAGTGCACGCCGTTGCCGGTGGTGAGCACCAGCATGGTCTGCGGGCCATACACCGCGTAGCCGGCCGCCACCTGCTGGGTGCCCGGCTGCAGGAAATCCTGCTCGCTCGGTTCCTTCATGCCTTCCGGCGCCTTCAGCACCGAGAAGATGGTGCCGATCGAGACGTTGACGTCGATGTTGGACGAGCCGTCGAGCGGGTCGAACAGCAGCAGGAATTCGCCCTTCGGATAACGGCTCGGGATCTTGCGGATGGTTTCCATCTCTTCCGAGGCCATGGCCGCCAGGTGGCCGCCCCACTCGTTCGCTTCCAGCAGGATCTCGTTCGAGATCACGTCGAGCTTCTTCTGCACTTCACCCTGGATGTTCTCGGTCTCGGCACTGCCCAGCACTTCGCCGAGCGCGCCCTTGCTGACCGAATAGCTGATGCGCTTGCAGGCGCGCGCCACGACCTCGATCAGGAGGCGCAGTTCGGCATTGATGGTCTGGTGGAGGCGCTGTTCCTCGACCAGGTACTGCGTCAGACTTACGCGTTTCATGGACTTCCTTTGGTTTGGTTTTGAATCGGTTTTTATCGTCGTTTAATTGGCCAGTGCCTTGGTCACGATCTCGCGCACGTCGTTCGACAGCCGCTGCTGCCCGGCCACCTGCTGCAGCGCCGTTTTCATGTGCTGCTGCAGGGCCGGCGTGTAACGGCGCCAGCGGTCCATGGCCCGTGCCAGGCGCGCGGCGACCTGCGGGTTGAGGGCGTCGAGCAGGGTCACGTGCTCGGCCCAGAACAGGTAGCCGCTGCCGTTCGGCGCGTGGAACTCCACCGGGTTGTTCATGCAATAGGTCGCGATCAGGCTGCGCGCGCGGTTCGGGTTGCGCAGGTTGAAGGCCGGATGGCGCATCAGTTCGCGCACCTTGGCGATGTCGGTGGTGGGCGCCGAGGCCTGCATCGCGAACCACTTGTCGACCACCAGGGCTTCGCTCTGGAACTCGTCGTAGAAGCGCGCCAGCTCGGCTTCCGCTTCCGGGGCGCGGGCATGGATCAGAGCGCCCAGGCTGGCTGCGCGGTCGGTCATGTTGTCGGCCTCGCGGCACTGGCGCAGCGCCAGCGCGATGGTCTCGGCGTCCGGCGCCGCGTTCAGGTAGGTCAAGGCCAGGTTCTTGAGGGCGCGCTTGCCGGCGGACGCGGCATCCGGGCTGTAGGGGCCGGGGGTCTGGTTGGCTTCGTACTGGGCCAGCAGCTCGGTACGCAGGCGCGCGCCGATGTTGGCGCGCATGAACTGGCGCGCCATGTGCACCGCCAGCGGATCGACGACGCTGAGCTGCTCGGCGATCATGGTTTCCGACGGCAGCAGCAGCGCCTGCTCGCGGAAGGCCGGGTCGAGCGATTCGTCCGTCAGCATCTTGCGCATGGCGTCGATGAAGGTGTCGTCCAGGCTCAGGCGGCTGGAGACCGGCGCCTCGCCGCTCAGCTTCAGCAGGCGTCCCATCGCCAGGCGCTGGCCGGCTTCCCAGCGGTTGACCGGGTCGCTGTCGTGGCTGAACAGGTGCAGCAGGTCGCTGTCGCTGTAGCCGTGCTGCAGGATCACCGGCGCCGAGAAATCGCGCAGCACCGAGGGCACCGGCTGCTCCTTCACGCCCGTGAAGACGAAGGTCTGCCGGCTTTCCTTCAGCTCGAGCACGACGGTGGTGCCGACGTCCTTGCCGTCGAGCGTCAGGCGCATGTCATTGCCCTCGGGGTCGAGCAGGCCGACCGCCACCGGGATGTGGAAGGGGCGCTTCTCCGGCTGGCCCGGGGTCGGCGGGCAGGTCTGGTACAGGGTGATGCCGTAGGTCTGCGCCCCTTCGTCGTAGCGCGCCTCGAAGCGCAGCAGCGGGGTGCCGGCCTGGTCGTACCAGCGCTCGAACTGGTCGAGGTCGCGGCCGTTGGCGTCGGCCATGGCCCTGCGGAAGTCGTCGCAGGTGACGGCCTGGCCGTCATGGCGCTGGAAGTACAGGTCCATGCCCTTGCGGAAGCCTTCGCGGCCGAGCAGGGTCTGGTACATGCGCACCACTTCGGCGCCCTTCTCGTACACGGTGACGGTGTAGAAGTTGTTGATCTCGACGAAGGAGTCGGGGCGCACCGGGTGGGCCATCGGGCCCGCGTCCTCGGGGAACTGGGCCTGGCGCAGGGTGCGCACCTGGTCGATGCGGGTGATGGCGCGCCCTAGCTCGGTGCCGATCATGTCGGACGTGAATTCCTGGTCGCGGAACACCGTCAGGCCTTCCTTCAGCGACAGCTGGAACCAGTCGCGGCAGGTCACGCGGTTGCCGGTCCAGTTGTGGAAGTACTCGTGCGCCACCACCGCCTCGATGCCCTGGAAGTCGATGTCGGTCGCGACGCGCGGGTTGGCCAGCACGAACTTGGTGTTGAAGATGTTCAGGCCCTTGTTCTCCATCGCGCCCATGTTGAAGTCGCCGGTGGCGACGATCATGAAACGGTCGAGGTCGAGTTCGAGGCCGTAGCGCTCCTCGTCCCAGCGGATGCTGTGTTTGAGCGACTGCATCGCGTAGTCGGTCTTGTCGAGGTTGCCCTCTTCCACCCATACCTGCAGCAGCGCGTCGCGGCCGTCCGCCAGGCGGAAAGTCTCTTCCTGGCACACCAGCCGCGCCGCGACCAGGGCGAACAGGTAGGACGGTTTCTTGAATGGGTCTTCCCACTTGGCGTAGTGGCGGCCGTCGCCCAGGTCGCCCTCTTCCATCAGGTTACCGTTGGACAGCAGCACCGGATAGCGCTCCTTGTCGGCGCGCAGCATCACGGTGTAGACCGCCATCACGTCCGGGCGGTCCGGGAAATAGGTGATGCGGCGGAAGCCCTCGGCCTCGCACTGGGTGAAGAAGTTGCCGTTCGACGTGTACAGGCCGCTCAGCGTGGTGTTCTGCTCCGGCACGCACACGGTCTCGATCTCGAGCGTGGCTTCGTCCGGCGCATTCGGGATGCTCAGCAGGTTGCCGTTGATTGCATAGTCGCGCTCCTCGAGCAGGCGGCCATTCAGGCGCAGCGCCACCAGTTCGATGTCTTCCCCGTACAGCTCGATCTCGCGCTGGGCACTGTCGGGATTGCGGCGCACCGTCATGCGGTTGGCGACGACGGTACGGGCAGGGTCGAGGTCGAAGCCAAGCTCTACAGTTTCCACCAGGTAGCTCGGCGGGGTATAGTCACTCCGGTAAATCGTCTGGGGCGTATCGGTGCGCATAGGGAGTCCGAAAAAAGCGGGTTGGGCTGGCTGAGGTGCTTATTTTACCAACAAGATTTTCGGCTGGCCGTTACGTTTCCTTATGTATCAGAATGTGCATGCGGTAACTGCGTGTAAATAAATATCCGGAGTTTCTGGACAGGCAGTAATCTAGACGATCGGAAAAGTCCGTATTGACGAGGGAGAAAGCAATGAAACGCCTGATGATCGCCGCCGGAGCGGCGTTCGCGATGCTGCTGACGGGGTGCGCCACCACGATCCGCAGCGATGTCACCACTTTCCACCAGTGGCCGGCACAGATCGAGGACAAGAGCTATGTGTTCGAAGCCCCGAGAGTTGAAGACGATACGCTCGAGTACCGCGCCTACCAGGACCTGGTGCGCGGCCAGCTGGCGCGCCTGGGATTCCGTGACGCCGCCGCCAGCGGCAAGCCGGCGCTGACGGTGTCGATGCGCTTCACCACCACCGACGTGCCGGTGCGCGTGGTGGAACCGATTTCGCCGTTCTACCACCCGTTCTACAGCCCGATGCCGCGCTTCGGCTACGGCGGCCTCCACCGCCGCTACTGGGGCGGCTGGTACAGCCCGTTCTACGATCCGTTCTGGAGCCCGGCCTACTCGGTCTCGATCGAGCACCGCTACCGCCGCGAACTGCAGCTCGGCATCAAGGCGGCGGCCGACGGCAAGCGCCTGTTCGACGTCACCGTGCACAATACCAGCCGCGAGCTGTCGACCCCGGCCCTGATGCCGGCACTGGTGCAGAGCGCCTTCGAAGGCTTCCCGGGACCGTCCGGCGTGGCGCGCAGGGTGGAGCTGAAGCAGCAGAACGGCTGATTCTGTTTTGCCTACCCTACGAGAAATACGCCTCCGATCCGAAGGTGATCGCCACGATCAACAGGATAGCCAGGGCCAGCACGATCAGCAGGCGCCCGAACTTCGGGGCGCCGCTGTCTTCCTTGTCGGACTCCCTCATGGCAGCAGCACCGTCGAACCGGTGGTCCGGCGCCCTTCCAGGGCGCGGTGCGCCTCGGCGGCATCACGCAATGCAAAGCGCTGCTTGACCTCGATCTTCACCTTGCCGCTCTCTACCATCGCGAACAAATCGGCCGCCATCGCCTCGAGCTCGGGGCGGGTGCCGGCATAGGCGAACAGGGTCGGGCGCGTGATGTACAGGGAACCGCGCGACGCCAGTTCGCTCAGCGCGAAGGGCGGCACCGGGCCGGAGGCATTGCCGAAGCTGACCATCAGGCCGCGCGGCTGCAGGCAGTCGAGCGAGCGGATGAAGGTGTCCTTGCCGACCGAGTCGTACACCACCGGCAGCTTGGCGCCGCCGGTGATCTCCAGCACCCGCTGCACCACATCCTCGGTGTTGTAGTTGATGACGTGGGCCGCGCCATGGGCGCGCGCCAGCGCCGCCTTCTCGTCCGAACCGACGGTGCCGATCAGGTTCACGCCCAGCGCTTTCGCCCACTGGCAGGCGATCAGTCCGACGCCGCCGGCCGCCGCATGGAACAGGATGGTCTGGCCCGGCTGCAGCTGGCAGGTGCTGGTGAACAGGTACTGCACCGTCAGGCCCTGCAGCATCATGGCGGCCCCTAGCTCGAAGGAGACCGAATCGGGCAGGCGCACCAGCATATTCGCCGGCATGACGCGCACCTCGCTGTAGGCGCCCGGCGGACCGCCGGCATAGGCGACGCGGTCGCCCGGCGCCACGTGCGTCACGCCCTCGCCCACCGCCTCGACCACGCCCGCGCCTTCCTGGCCCAGGCCGGACGGCAGGGCCATCTTGTACAGGCCGCTGCGATAGTAGGTGTCGATGTAGTTCAGGCCGATCGCGTGGTGGCGCACGCGCGCCTCGCCCGACCCCGGTTCGCCGACCTCGACGTCCAGGTAGTCGAGCACCTCGGGGCCGCCAGTGGCGGCGATGCGGATGGCTTTGGCCAGCATGGGACTCTCCTCAGGCTTGCGGCTGTGCGCCCATCAGCTGCGACAGCACCAGGCGCGCGGTCGAGACGTTGGTGGCGCAGGCGATGTCGTGCACGTCGCAGGCGCGCACCAGGGCGTTGATGTCGGGTTCGTGCGGCTGGGGCGTCATCGGGTCGCGCAGGAAGATCACGCAATCGATCTCGCCCTGCACCAGCTGGGCGCCGATCTGCAGGTCGCCGCCGACCGGGCCCGAATGCTTGCGCTCGACCGTGAGTCCCAGTTCGTTGGCCAGGCGCCCGCCGGTGGTGCCGGTGGCCGACAGCGTGCAGCCCTTGAGGAAGTCGAGGTACTGGCCTGCGAGAGCGATCATGTCGTCCTTCTTCTTGTCGTGCGCGATCAGCGCGATCCGTGGTTTTTTAGTTGGCGTCATTTTTTCAGCGAGAGAGAATAAATCCCCACAAGCACGAGACCGGTGCCGGCCAGCTGCACGCCGGTGATCGGCTCGCCCAGGATCAGCGCGCCGAGGAACAGCGTGGACACGGGTCCGATCATCCCGGCCTGCGAGGCGGTCGCGGCGCCGATGCGCTGTACCGCGGCCATGGTCATGAACACGGGGAAGATGGTACAGAATACCCCATTCACCAGGGACAGCCAGTAAACCTCGGCCGGCTGCACCAGCATGCCGGCCGGGCGCAGCAGGAAGAACTGGCCGATGCAGGCCACGCTCGACACGCACATGGCATAGGCCACCAGGCGCAGCGAGCCGATGCGCTTCACCATCTCGCCGGTGCCGAGCAGGTAGACGGCATAGGCCAGGGCCGAACCCAGCACCAGCAGCGAGCCCAGGGCCACGCTGCCGGAACCGCCCGCGAGGTCGTGCACGAACACCAGCACGATGCCGCAATAGGCCAATCCCAGGGCCGCCCATTCCATCCTGCCGATACGGCGCTTGAACACCAACACGTTCGCCAGCAGCACGAAGGTCGGCGTCAGGAACAGGATCAGCCGTTCGAGCCCGACCGAAATGTGCTGCAGGCCGAGGAAGTCGAGGTAGCTCGACAGGTAGTAGCCGAGCAGGCCCAATCCGACGATGCGCCAGCGGTCCTGTGTCGAGAGTGCCGGTCCGGTCCGCATCTTCCAGATCGCCACGGCCGCAAACACCGGAAACGAGAACAGCATCCTGAACGCGATCAAAGTAACTGCGTCGATGTGGTAGCGATACAGCAGTTTGGCGACGACGGCCTTGGTGGAAAACAGGACGGCACCGGCGATGGCAATCGACAAGCCGGCGACGAGAGCCGCACGTGCTAAAGGAGCAGCAGGGTTGGCAGGGGCGCTTGGGTTCATCCGACGATTGTACGAAGGTTCTGCCGAGTTTGCTGGCAGCCCCCCGGAACGCAGCCGGCGCCACGCTGTCGAACAGCGCAGAGCAACCATACCGAGGAGAGATCCAATGACGAAGCCGTCAAACCATCGACACGGTCAGCCCCGTGCGCGCGCAAGCTTTGCGCACGGAGCAGCCCCGACCACGCATGCCGGGAGACCGCGATGAGCCTGGCCGGCATCGACGAACGCCTCGGGCGGCCGGTCGCGCTGGGCCTGGCGTGGATGGCCCTGCTCGCCTGCGCCTGCTGGGCCTGGTTCATGTTCCGGGGCGCCGAACTGCCGCGTCCCGCGCCCGGCGTTTCCCTCCCCCTGCCGGCGCCGCTGCGGGCCGGCGAAGTGGTGCTGCTGTTCGCGATGTGGACCGGCCTGTGCGTAGCCCTGATGCTGCCGGCCGCGGCGGCCGCGGTCTGCATCTACCTGCGCGTCGCGCGCTGCCGGGCCGCGGAGCGCTGGCCGCGCCTGGGCACCGTCCTGTTCGGGTGCGGCTGCCTGCTGGCCTGGGCGGGCTTCGCGGCGCTGGCCACCCTGCTGCACTGGGCATTGCATGATGCCGGCCTGCTCGACCATGGACTGGCGGCGCGCCATCCGGCCGTGCTGGGACTGGCCCTGGTCGCGGCCGGCGCCTGGCAATGGACCCCGGCCAAGCACGCCTGCCTGCAGCACTGCCGCACGCCGCTGCCCGGCGTGCTGGTCGACTGGCGCGGCGGCGCCCTGGGCGCGCTGTGGCAGGGCGCGGAACACGGCCGCAACTGCCTCGGCTGCTGCTGGCTGCTGGTGCTGCTCCTGCTCGGCGGCGGACCGGGCAATCCGGCCATGGTGGCGGCGGTGGGGCTGCTGGCGCTGGCCGAACTGCGGCTCGAGGAGGGTGCGCTGGCGTCCTGCGCGGCGGGCGTGGCGATGGTGGCCTGGGGGACCGTATTGTTGTTTCCGTGACAGTTTGCTCACCGCCTTGGGCGATTTGGCAAGAGGGGCCTATGTTAGAATGTCGGCCACTCTTGCATACCGTCTAAGGAAGAATTAGATATGGCTGGACACAGCAAATGGGCCAACATCAAGCATAAGAAGGCCGCCACCGACGCCAAGCGCGGCAAGATCTGGACGCGCCTGATCAAGGAAATCACCGTGGCCGCACGCATGGGCGGCAGCGACGTCAACGCGAACCCGCGCCTGCGCCTGGCGGTCGAGAAAGCGGCCGACGCGAATATGCCGAAGGATAACGTCACCCGTGCGATCCAGCGCGGCGCCGGCGAACTCGAAGGCGTCAACTACGAAGAGATCCGCTACGAAGGCTACGGCATCGGCGGCGCGGCGATCATCGTCGACTGCCTGACCGACAACCGCGTGCGTACCGTGGCCGAAGTGCGCCATGCCTTCAACAAATACGGCGGCAACATGGGCACCGAAGGTTCGGTGGCCTTCATGTTCAAGCACGTCGGCCAGTTCCAGTTCGCGCCGGGCGTGGACGAGGACAAGCTGATGGAAGCCGCGCTGGAAGCCGGCGCCGACGACGTGGTGGCCGATGAAGAAGGCGGCTTCGAAGTGCTGTGCGATCCCTTCGCCTACTCGGGCGTGAAGGAAGCGCTGGAAAAGGCCGGGTTCAAGGCCGAGGTGTCGGAAGTGATCATGAAGCCGGACAACGAGACCGTGCTCACCGGCGACGACGCCATCAAGATGCAGAAGATCCTCGACGCGCTGGAAAACCTGGACGACGTCCAGGATGTCTACACCAACGCGATCATTGAAGAGCAGTAATCAGAAGGCACGTATGAAAATCCTCGTAGTCGGCTCTGGCGGCCGTGAACACGCCCTGTCCTGGAAACTGGCCCAATCGGAGCGCGTCCAGACCGTCTTCGTCGCCCCGGGCAACGGCGGCACCGCGCTCGATGCGCGCCTGGTGAACCTCGAGATCACCGACCCCGCGGCGCTGGCCGACTTCGTGGTGGCGGAAAACATCGCCCTGACCCTGGTGGGTCCGGAAGCGCCGCTGGCCGCCGGCATCGTCAACCTGTTCCGCGCGCGCGGCCTGAAGATCTTCGGACCGACGAAGGAAGCGGCGCAGCTGGAAAGCTCGAAGGACTTCGCCAAGGCCTTCATGGAGCGCCACGGCATCCCGACCGCGAAGTACCAGAGCTTCTCCGATGCCGCGCAAGCCCACGCCTACGTGGACGCGAACGGCGCCCCGATCGTCATCAAGGCCGACGGCCTGGCCGCCGGCAAGGGCGTGGTGGTGGCGATGTCGCTGGACGAGGCCCATGCTGCGGTCGACCACATGCTGTCGGATAACGCCTTCGGCGACGCCGGCGCGCGCATCGTGATCGAGGAATTCCTGGCCGGCGAGGAAGCCAGCTTCATCGTCATGTGCGACGGCAAGAGCGTGCTGCCGCTGGCCACCAGCCAGGACCACAAGCGCCTGAAGGACGCCGACGAAGGCCCGAACACCGGCGGCATGGGCGCCTACTCGCCTGCCCCGATCGTGACCCCGTCGATGCACGCGCGCGTGATGCGCGAGATCATCAACCCGACCATCCAGGGCATGGCGAAGGACGGCATCGTCTTCACCGGCTTCCTGTATGCCGGCCTGATGATCGACGGCGAGGGCAACCCGCGCACCTTGGAATTCAACTGCCGCATGGGCGATCCGGAAACCCAGCCGATCATGGCGCGCCTGAAGAGCGATTTCCTGACGGTGCTGGAGCACGCGTGCAACGGCACGCTGGACGCGGTCGAACTGGAATGGGACCGCCGCACCGCGGTCGGCGTCGTGATGGCCGCCGCCGGCTACCCGGACAGCCCGCGCAAGGGCGACATCATCGACGGCATCCCGGCCGAGACGCCGGAATGCGTCACCTTCCACGCGGGCACCCAGCTGGTGGGCGGCAGCCTGCAGACCAACGGCGGGCGTGTGCTGTGCGTCGTCGGCCTGGGCGACAGCGTGAAGATGGCGCAGAAGCAGGCGTATGAGACCGTCGAGAAGATCCACTTCAACGGCGCGCAGTACCGTCGTGATATTGGGTGGCGTGGGGTGAAGTAAGCTTCGCGCCAGGCTTGCTTGACTGGTCCCGGTCTTCGCCGGGGCCCACCACAATAATAAGTACACCGCTGAATGCAGGTGTACAATCCACCCATTTTTCGACCGCTCACCCCACACGCATGACCACCCCCGACCCATCCGCCATCAAGACCTGGCTGCTCGACCTGCAGTCCCGCATCGTGCAGGCGCTGGAAGCGGTCGACGGCAAACCCTTCCTGGTTGATACCTGGGAGCGGCCGGAAGGCGGTGGCGGCATCTCGCGGCTGATCGAGGAAGGCAATGTGTTCGAGCGCGGCGGCGTGAACTTCTCGCACGTGACCGGTTCCAGCCTGCCGCCGTCAGCCATGGCCGCGCGTCCGGAACTGGCGGGCCGTGCATGGGAAGCGATGGGTGTGTCGCTGGTGCTGCACCCGCGGAATCCCTACGTCCCGACCGTGCACATGAACGTGCGCTTCTTCGAAGCCACCGCCGAAGGAAAAGAGCCGGTCTGGTGGTTCGGCGGCGGCATGGACCTGACGCCGTATTACGGCAACCAGGACGACGCGCGCCACTTCCACCAGGTCTGCCACGACGCCCTGGCGCCCTATGGCGAGGACCTGCACCCGCGCTTCAAGAAGTGGTGCGACGAGTACTTCTACCTGAAGCACCGCAAGGAGCCGCGCGGCGTGGGCGGCATCTTCTTCGACGACTTCAACGAAACCGGCTTCGACGCTTCCTTCGCGATGGTGAAGCAGGTCGGCAACGGCTTCCTCGATGCCTACCTGCCGATCGTGAAGGCGCGCAAGGACCTGCCCTACGGCGAGCGCGAACGCGACTTCCAGGCTTACCGCCGCGGGCGCTACGTCGAGTTCAACCTGGTGTGGGACCGCGGCACCCTGTTCGGCCTGCAGTCGGGCGGCCGCACCGAAGCGATCCTGATGTCGATGCCGCCGGTCGTGAAATGGCGCTACGACTGGCACCCGGAACCGGGCAGCCCTGAAGCGGCGCTGTATGCCGACTTCCTCGTCCACCGGGACTGGCTGGCATTGTGAGCCAGTGTATTGCCCTGCTGGGTGGCAGCTTCGACCCGGTGCACCACGGCCACGTCGCGCTGGCTGCGCTGTTTGCCGAACTGCTCCAGCCGGACCAGCTGCGCATTTTGCCTGCACGGCCATGGCAGAAGAGCAGCCTGCAGGCCAGCGACGCCCAGCGCGTGGCCATGCTCGAACTGGCGTTTTCCGGGCAGCCGTTCGAGGTCACGATCGACCTGCGGGAGATTGAACGCGGCAGCGCGACCTATACGGTCGAGACCCTGCGCGGACTGCGCGCCGAACTCGGCGACGCCGCCTCGATCGTGTTCCTGATGGGCGCCGACCAGCTGCAAAAGCTCGACACCTGGCGCGACTGGCAGGAACTGTTCGCGCTGGCCAACCTGGGCGTGGCTGCGCGCCCGGGGTATGCCCTGGACCAGGACAAGCTGCCGCCCGCAGTGGCGCTGGAACTCGCAGGACGGCTCGCAACCCCGGCGGAAGTGCGCGCCGCAGCCTTCGGCAAGGTATGCCTTGCACATACGTTGGCGGTTGATATTTCCGCCACTCAAGTCCGAAACGCCCTTGGCACAGGCAAGGACACCGGTACTGACATTGGCGCGCTCCTTCCGCCGCAAGTGCTAGACTATATTCAACAACACAACTTATATAAAAGCTAATGGATATCAAGAAACTGCAAACGCTCGTCGTCGACGCCCTCGAGGATGTCAAGGGCCAGGAAATCGTCCTGTTCGACACGACGCACCTGACCAGCCTGTTCGACCGCATCGCGGTCGTCTCGGGCACCTCGAACCGCCAGACCAAGGCGCTGGCCGCTTCGGTGCGCGACAAGGTCAAGGCAGCAGGCGGCGACGTGATCGGCCTCGAAGGCGAAGACACCGGCGAATGGGTGCTGGTCGACCTCGGCGACATGATCGTGCACATCATGCAGCCGGCCATCCGCCAGTACTACCGCCTGGAAGAAATCTGGGGCGACAAGCCGGTCAAGCTGGGCGCGGCCAAGCGCAAGTCGACGCCGGAAGCGGCGGAAGCGGCCGAGTCGAAGGTCAAGTCCAAGCACCTGGCCGCCAACAAGGACGAGCCGGAAGCCAAGCCGATCAACGAGCGCAAGCCGGCGGCCAAGCGAGCTTCGACAGTGTCGAAGACGAGCGCGGCGGCTGGTAAGTCCACCGCCGCCAAGAAGCCGGCCGCCAAGAAGGTCCCGACCGGCAAGACCGTGAAAGTGGCGCCGAGCAAGAGCGAAGTCGCCGCCGTCGAAGCGACCAAGGCCAAGCCGCCGAAGCGCACCCCGAAGGCAGCAGCTCCAGCCGATGCCGAACCGGTGAAAAAAGTGATCCGCCGCGTGAAGAAGGCCGCCGAGTAAGCTTTTTATGCAGCTGATCATCGCCGCAGTCGGGCACAAGATGCCGGCCTGGATCGAGGCCGGCTTCGGCGAGTACACGAAGCGCATGCCTCCCGAGCTGCGCATCGTGCTCAAGGAAATCAAGCCGGTCGAGCGCTCCGGCAGCAAGACCGCCGCCACCGCCATGGCGCTCGAGCGCGAACGCATCGAAGCCGTGCTGCCGAAGGGCGTGCGCATCATCGCCCTCGACGAGCGCGGCAAGGACCTGACCAGCGTCGGCCTGTCGCAGATGCTGGAAAGCTGGCAGCAGGACGGGCGCGACACCGCCTTCCTGATCGGCGGCGCCGATGGGCTCGATCCCGGGCTGAAGGCGCGCGCCGAGGGCCTGATCCGCATCTCCAGCATGACGCTGCCGCACGGAATCGTGCGCGTCATGCTGGCGGAACAGTTGTACCGTGCCTGGTCGATTACCCAGAACCATCCGTACCACCGCGTCTGAAGCACGCTGCCAATGAAACTCACCGACAAGAAAATCTATCTCGCTTCGAAGAGCCCGCGGCGCCGCGAACTGCTGCGCCAGGTCGGCGTGGAGTTCGAACTGCTGATGCTGCGCAGCGATCCGGCGCGCGGTTCCGACGTCAGCGAAGACGTGCTGCCGGGCGAGGATCCGCAGACCTATGTGGCCCGGGTGGCAAAGGAAAAAGGCGCCTTTGCCTGGAACATGCTGCAGATGCGGCGCCAGCCGCTGCGCCCCATCCTCACCGCCGACACCACCGTCACCGTCGACGGCGAGATCCTCGGCAAGCCGGCCGACAATGCGGAAGCCGTCGCGATGCTCGAGCGCCTGTCCGGGCGCACCCACCAGGTGCTGACCTCGGTGGCGATCCATGCCGAGCGCGTGGCGGACCAGATCACCCAGGTGTCGAACGTGCGCTTCGCCGCCCTCACCCCGGCCCAGATCAGGGCCTACTGCGCCACACCGGAACCCTACGACAAGGCCGGCGGCTACGGCATCCAGGGCCTGGCGGCGCTGTTCGTCGAGCATATCGAAGGCAGCCATTCCGGCATCATGGGCCTGCCGCTGTTCGAGACGGCACAGCTTCTCCGCAAGGCCGGTTATCCCGTCTAGCGTTCACCCGGCCCGCATGTGCCGACGTGGCACCCCACCGTGTATGATGTCGCTCTGAACAATACTGCACGGCCGGCCATGAACGAAGACATCCTCATCAACATCACCCCGCAGGAAACGCGCGTGGCGCTGGTCCTGCAGGGCGCTGTGCAGGAACTGCACATCGAGCGCACCCTCACGCGCGGGTTGGCGGGGAACGTCTATCTCGGCAAGGTCGTGCGCGTCCTGCCCGGCATGCAGTCGGCCTTCATCGACATCGGCCTGGAGCGTGCAGCCTTCCTGCACGTGGCCGACATCTGGGAAGCGCGCAGCCACGAAGGCGGCAACGCTGCCTCGGCTCCGCCGACGCCGATCGAAAAGCTGCTGTTCGACGGCCAGGTGCTGACCGTGCAGGTCATCAAGGACCCGATCGGCACCAAGGGTGCGCGCCTGTCGACCCAGATCTCGATCGCCGGCCGCATGCTGGTCTACCTGCCCCAGGACCAGCACATCGGCATCTCGCAGAAGATCGAGAAGGAAGCCGACCGCGAACACCTGCGCACCCGCCTGCAGAACCTGCTGCCCAAGGAAGAAAAAGGCGGCTACATCGTGCGCACCCAGGCCGAGGAAGCCTCGGACGCCGACCTCGCGGCCGACGTCGACTACCTGCGCAAGACCTGGGCCGCCATCGTCCAGGGCGCCCGCACCCGGCCGCCGACCTCCCTGCTCTACCAGGACCTGAACCTGGCCCAGCGCGTGCTGCGCGACTTCGTGCACGACGAGACCGCGACCATCCAGGTGGACTCGCGCGAGAACTACAATATGCTGGTCGAGTTCGCGCAGGTCTACACCCCGAGCGTGCTGTCGCGCCTGACGCACTACACCGGCGAGCGCCCGCTCTTCGACCTGTACGGCGTCGAGGAAGAGATCCTGCGCGCACTGGGCCGCCGCGTCGACCTGAAGAGCGGCGGCTACCTGATCGTCGACCAGACCGAGGCGATGACGACCATCGACGTCAACACCGGCGGCTATGTCGGCGGGCGCAACTTCGCCGACACCATCTTCAAGACCAACCTGGAAGCGGCCCACGCCATCGCGCGCCAGCTGCGCCTGCGCAACCTGGGCGGCATCATCATCCTCGACTTCATCGACATGGAGAACAACGAGCACCGCAACGCCGTGCTCGCGGAACTCAAGAAGACCCTGGCACGCGACCGCACCAAGGTCTCGGTGAGCGGCTTCTCGGCCCTCGGCCTGGTCGAAATGACGCGCAAGCGCACGCGCGAATCGCTGGCCCACATCCTGTGCGAGCCCTGCCCGGCCTGCAGCGGCAAGGGACAAGTGAAAACCTCGCGCACGATCTGCTACGAGATCCTGCGCGAGCTGCTGCGCGAAGCCAAGCAGTTCAATCCGCGCGAATTCCGCATCGTCGCCTCGCAGGAAGTCATCGACCTGTTCCTGGAAGAGGAATCGCAGCACCTCGCGATGCTGGGCGACTTCATCGGCAAGCGCATCTCGCTGCAGGTGGAGAAGGGTTATCACCAGGAACAGTACGACGTGATCCTCATGTAGCCGACGCCGCCCGCTTCGGATTCTGCTTGACTTGCGGTGGTATCGAATTTAACTTTGAGTTACTAACGACCTCTTCCGGCAATCCGCCGTTTTGCGGTAAATCAACCTGCTGACGATATGCATGCACATCCTCCAGGCCGCAGCAGCAAGACAACGGGCCAGCACCAGCTTACCCCTCCCGACTCCCGCAGTCCGTCCACGGATGAGGACGCCGCAGTCTTGCGTGAACGCATGCAGGACCAGATGCTGGTCAACCAGGCCTTGGCCGTCAGGGTATTCGCCTACGCGCGCGCCACCGAGGCGCTGCGCGATACCGAACGCCAGTTGCATGAGCTGCTTGCCCATCAGCGTGCGGCGCGCGAAGCCGAGCGACAGCGCATCGCGCGCGAACTCCATGATTCCTTGGCGCAAAACCTGCTGGCGCTTCGCCTCGACATCGCCGCCCTGCGTCAGGGCACCGGC
Source organism: Telluria sp. ZB4P36 (assembly GCF_059685865.1). Taxonomy (NCBI): domain Bacteria; kingdom Pseudomonadati; phylum Pseudomonadota; class Betaproteobacteria; order Burkholderiales; family Oxalobacteraceae; genus Telluria; species Telluria sp. ZB4P36. The sequence continues at coordinate 79,041 of NZ_JCASIE010000005.1, read as the reverse complement.
ATGCGCCGTCATCGCCTGCGCGAGCGCTTCGGCGCCGTGCTCGACAACCTCGATCTCACGCTGTCTTCGGTCAAGCAGCTGCTCGGTGAGCTGCAGCCTGCCGGTATCGAGCTGGGTCTGCAAGCGGCCATCGAAATCGAGGTGGACAAGTTCAGACGCGCCAGCGGCATTGCCTGCGTCCTCCATGGCGATGTGCCGGATGAGCCGACGCCGTCCGAGGCGACGGTGCTGACTGCCCACCGCGTGCTGCAGGAAAGCCTCGACAATGTGACCCGTCATTCGCGGGCGAGCCAGGTCATCGTCAGGCTGGCCAGTACCGATGGCGTGCTCTCGATGGCGGTCGTCGATAACGGCATCGGTTTCGACCCGGAGGCACCGTACAGGTCGGGATATGGCCTGTTCGGCTTGCAGGAGCGGGTCAACGCCGCCGGCGGCACGCTGGAGGTATGCAGCATCCCTGCCCGGGGCACCGTAATCCGCCTGTCGCTGCCCCTGGCCGCCCCTGAGGGCCCCGCGATCGGATAGAATCGGCATCTGATCGACCAAACCGACTACGGTCGCGCGATTTGCCGGCGCCCTGCTGCGAAAGCGCGAACACCATGCCCATACAGACCGAACTGCTCGCAACGATTCTTGCGCGGCTCAGGCCGGACTCGAGTCCTGCCGATGCCGCCACTGCCGCCGGCATCTGGCGCGTCCTGTTCGACCGCTTCGGTCCGCTGATCGGGCCACTCAGTACCGGCCTGCTGTTCGAACGCACCATGATCCTGAATGCGGGAGCCTTTCCGTGGCTGGAACAGGCCATGAGCGCCGAATCCGACGCCGGTGCCCTGGACGCCTTCGTGCGCGTCCTGCGCGAACGGCCGGCGGCCGACATCGAGGCCGCCAATTGCGCCATGCTGAAAACTTACACGGACGAACTGGCCGGCCTGATCGGCGCCAGCCTGGCCAGCCGCCTGCTGCAAACAGCCTTCGGGCCGGACTGCGTCCACAACAATACCTGAGCAAATATCCTGGAGAATGTGGCAATGACCGACAAACTTGACCTGAGCACGCTTGCCACCGGCGTACCGGGACTCGACACCATCCTTGGGGGCGGCCTGCCGGAACTGTCGTTCAATATCATCGGCGGTGCGCCCGGCAGCGGAAAGACCACGTTCGCCCAACAAATCATGTTCAGCCTGGCCGGTCCAGGGAGCAAGGCGCTGTTCTTCACGGCGATGGGCGAGCCACCGGTCAAGATGCTGCGCTACCAGCAGCAATTCAGCTTCTTCGACCTCGACAAGGTGGGCGACTCCGTCAACTTCATCACCCTCGCGCCCCAGGTCGAGGAAGGCAACTACGATGCGGTGATGGCCCAGATCCAGGAGGAAGTGCGTACGCACAAGCCGGCCCTGGTCTTCATCGATTCCTTCCGTTCCTTCATCGAAGGCGCGCGCGGCGACCAGCGCGAGATCTCGGCGCTGCAGGCTTTCGTGCAGCAACTGGCGGCCCACATGAGCACCTGGAAAGCCACCAGCTTCCTGATCGGCGAGTACACCACCAGCGACGCCGACCGCAACCCGATCTTCACTGTGGCGGACGGCATCTTCTGGCTCAGCCAGCAGCTGGAGCGCAGTGCGATGTCGCGCAAGATCCAGGTGGTGAAGATCCGCGGCCAGAAGCAGCGTCCCGGCCTGCACGCCTTCCGCATCGAACGCGGCGGGATCTCCGTGTTCCCGCGCATGATGCCCGTGGTCGAGCCAACCGGCGACGCTCCGGCTGCGCGCCTGCCGCGGCTCTCCAGCGGTGTTCCTGTCCTCGACGACATGCTTGGCGGAGGCATCCCGGCAGGCTATTCGGTGCTGCTGACCGGGCCGACAGGGTCGGGCAAGACCATCCTCGCCACCGAATTCCTGGCTGCCGGCGCAGCGCGCGGCGAGCACGGCATCGTGGCCCTGTTCGAGCGGGGCCCGCACCAGATGATGAACCTGAAGCTGGACGGCCTGGTGCGCTCGGGCCAGGTCAGCGTCATGCATGTGCGCGAGCTCGACCTGTCGATCGACGAACTGCTGTATGAACTTCTGGCAAAGATCGATGCGACCGGGGCCACCCGCGTCGTGCTGGACTCACTGACCGGCTTCGAGCTGGCCATCGCGCTCGAATACCGCGATGACTTCCGCGACGCGCTGTACCGGCTTACCACGGTGCTGCGTACCAAGGGCATCACCGTGGTCATGACCAGCGAAGTGCAGGACCGCTATGACAGCCTTCAGCTCGGCAACAACGGCAGTGGCGTGCTGGTGGATGCCATCGTCCTGCAGCGCTACGTCGAGGCAAACAGCGCAATGCACACGGTCATTTCGGTGGTCAAGGTGCGCGGCTCACGCCACAGCAGGGAATTCCGCAGCTTCGACATCACGGACGATATCGTCGTGATCGGAGAAGAACCTGTTCCCTTCGACGGGATACTGCACGGAGCGGCCCGAATGCGCACCCCGGCCGGTTGACCGCATGTCAGCTGCGCGCTCGATTTCCGGGCTGGACCGTATGATGGCCTGGAACCAGGCATTCAGGGAACATCGATGGAAACCGGACTCACACTGCAGATCGCCGCAGCGGACGTGGCGCGCATGCGCGAGCATCCCCTGCTCGCGAACCCGCCCGCCGCATCGCGCCGCGAGTACGAACTGAGCGAGACGTATTACGACACCCCGGCGCTGGACCTGTGGCGCGCCGGCCTGAGCCTGCGGGTGCGGCGCGAGGGCGATGCCTGGATCCAGGTCGTCAAGGCGGCGACGGACGCATGGCCCACGCCGCACGCGCGGGGCGAATGGGAATCCCGGCTCGACGGCCCGCAACCGAACCCGGCGGACCTGGCGCGGCAGATCAAACCGCAGCGGCTCAGCGAAGTCTTGCGCTCGCCGGCAATCACCGGGCAGTTGCAACCGGTATTCACCAGCACCAGCCTGCGCACGGCCTGGGACGTCGTCCTTCCAGGCGGGCAACTAATCGAGTGCGCGATCGACAGCGGGAGCATCGATGCCAACGACCGCAGCGTCGACATCGGGGAGCTCGAACTGGACCTCAAGCGCGGCAACCCGACACAGCTGTTCGCGCTGGCGCTGGCCCTGCATCAGGACATTCCGCTGGAAGTCGCGAACGCCAGCCGGGCGGCGCGCGGCTATGCCCTGCTGCAAGATACGGCGCCGGTCCCGTTCAAGGCCAGGCGGGTACGGCTTTCCCGCAAGATGCGCATGGAGGACGCGCTGCAGTGCATGGGCCTGAACTGCATGGCGCAGATCGAATCCAATGTCGCCGGCGTGCTGCTGCAAAGTACGGAAAGCCTGCACCAGATGCGGGTCGGCCTGCGCCGCCTGCGCGCGCTGCTTGCCATGTTCCGCGACCTGGCGCCGCTGCCACCCGATCTGCAGGAAGGTCTCGACTGGCTGTCCGGCGAACTGGGCGCCACCCGGGACTGGGACGTGCTGGCCGATACCACGCTGCCCGCGATCGGCGGCATCCACACCGGGGCCCTGCAGGCGGCGGCGAAGGAGCAGGCCCGCATCCTGCACCGGAACATGCTGCCCACGCTGCACTCGCCGCGCACCACCCGGCTCATGCTGCAGATGAACGGCTGGCTGCGCGGCCGCCAATGGCGTCCCGCCTCCGGACTGCCAAAGGACGATCCGCTGGCCCAGCCAGCGCTGGACGGCCTGGTGCCGCTCATCCGCAAGGCGCAAAAACGCCTGCGCAAGCGCATCAAGGCGCTCGACGAGAACGATGCGCCGGCCCGGCACCGGGTGCGCATCGCGGCCAAGAAGGCCCGCTATGCGGCTGAATTCTTCCGTGACCTGCTGCCGAAAAAAGAGGTCAGGGCCACCATCAAGTGCCTGTCGACGCTGCAGGACCGGCTCGGCCACCTGAACGACCTGGCGGTGGCGGGCAGGCTGCTGCCGGTGCTCGAGAACAGCGGGCATGCGCACGACGGCGGCTATGCGCGCGGATGGGTCGGCGGACAGGCGCAGGCCGCCGCCCACGGGCTGCGCGATGCGCTCGGCAAGCTCGCACGACTGAAGCTGGCGTGAGCGACAGCCCGATCAGCGTGCCGCCGTGGGGAAGAACAGCTGCTCGCCTTCCGGCCTGAAGGCCGCGATCCTCGCCTGTCCTTCAGGAGAGGTGATCCAGTCGATCAGCTGCTTCGCGCCCTTGTAGTTCACGCCCTTGTGCTTCGCCGGATTGACGGCGATGATCCCGTAGGGGTTGAACATGCGCTTGTCGCCTTCGACCAGCACCGCCAGGCCGGTCTTGGCGCGGTAGGCACCGTAGGTGGCGCGGTCGGTCAGCGTGTAGGCGCGCATTTCGGCCGCCATGTTCAGCACCTCGCCCATGCCCAGGCCCGCCGACACGTAGCTGGCGCCGGCCGGTTTGGTTCCCGCCTGCTGCCAGTAGGCCTTCTCCATCACGTCGGTGCCGGAATTGTCGCCGCGCGAGATGAACCTGTTGCCGCTCGCGGCGATCTTCTGGAAGGCCGCGATCACGTCCTTGTTGCCCTTGACCCCGGCCGGGTCGCCGGCAGGGCCGACCACGATGAAATCGTTGTACATCACGTCACGGCGGTCGATGCCCCAGCCCTCCGCGACGAACTTGTCTTCGAGAGCGCGCGCATGCACCAGGGTCACGTCGACGTCACCGTTCTTGCCCAGTTCGAGGGCCTTGCCGGTGCCGACCGAGATCACATGGACCTTGGTCCCCGTCTTTGCCTCGAAGGCCGGCAACAGTACCTTGAGCAGGCCCGAGTTCTCGGTGCTGGTGGTGGTGGACAGGCGAATCACTTCCTGCGCCTGCGCCAGCGGCGCGGCCAGGATGGCACTCAACAGCAGGGTGCTGAACGTACGACGTTGCATGGTTTTCTCCTTGTGGTCAGCGGACTTCGAGGCGCCCATCGCGCAGCTTCAGGCGCTGGATGCCGGGCAGCCCGATCAGGTCGCGGTCGTGGCAGGCCATCACCACGCTGCTGCCCCGGTCGAGCAAAGTGGGAATCAGTGCCATCACCTGCTCGCGCGCCGGGCCGTCGAGGTTGGCCGTGGGTTCGTCGAGCAGCAGCAGGCGCGGCTGCAGTACGCGGGCGCGCGCCAGCGCCACGCGCTGCTTCTCGCCGCCCGACAGGCGCGCCGGATCGGTATCGCGCAGATGCGCCACGCCGGCCCAGGCCATCGCTTCCTCGACCAGCGGCTCCGCGCCGCGCCGGCTGTCGCCGCGCGCCAGCAGGCCGTAGGCGATGTTGTGGAAGACGCTGGTCGAGAACATGATCGGGTGCTGGTGCACGAAGACGATGGCGCGGCGCAGCGCCGATGGATACGGATGCAGGGGCATGCTGCGCCCGTCGAATTCGACCGTGCAGGCCTCGCAGCGTTCCAGGCCGGCGAGGGTGCGCAGCAGGGTCGACTTGCCGGCGCCGTTCACGCCGGTCAGCACGTAGGCCCTGGCCGCCTCGATGGTCAAGGTGTCGATCTCGAACAGGGTGCGCTCGCCGTGGTGCTTGCGCAGGCCATGCACCGTCAGTAGCGTGTTCACCAGCGTCCTCCCGCCGTATGCGCTTCGCCCTGCAGCAGCACCAGCGCGCCGTTCATCAGCAGCGCCAGCGACACCAGCACGATGCCCAGCGCGATGCCCTGCGCGAACTCGCCCTTGCTGGTTTCCAGCGCGATCGCGGTGGTGATGGTGCGGGTCTGGCCTTCGATATTCCCGCCCACCATCAGCGCGCAGCCGACTTCCGAGATCACGCGGCCGAAGCCGCTGATCACGGCCGCCATCACGCCGTAGCGCGCCTCGTGCAATACGGTGGCCATCACGCGCAGCCTTGATGCGCCGTGGGCGACGGCGGTTTCGGCATAGCGCGGGTCGGCCGCCTGCACCGCCGCCAGCGTGAAGGCCAGCAGTACCGGCAGGCCGATCACCATCTGGCCGAGGATCACGCCCTCCTGGGTGAACAGCCACTCCAGCCCGCCCATCGGGCCGCGCCGCGACAGCAGCAGGTAGAGCAGCAGGCCGATCAGCACGGTCGGCAGCGAGAGCGCGGCCTGGGCCAGCCAGATGGCGATGCGGCGTCCGGGGAAGCGGTGCATGGCGATGACGTAGCCAAGGAAGATCGCCGGCGGCGCCGCCAGCAGCAGTCCGAGGATGCTGGTCTTGAGCGACACCCAGACGATGCGCCACAGCGCCCCGTCACCGCTGAACAGCAGCGCGAAGGCGTGCGTCGTTGCGTCCAGCACGGTCAAGCCATCCGCGGTGCGTTCAGGGGTTCCAGCAGTCCGGGCTCGAACACCAGGCGCTCATGCCCGGCCAGCAGCAGGAAGTGCTTGCCCGAGCAGCGCGCCAGCAGCGACATGCCGACCTTTTCCGCCACCATGTGGCCCATCTGGGTGGTGCCGGAACGCGACAGCAGGAAGGGGATGCCCATCTGGGCACCCTTGATGACCATTTCGGAGGTCAGGCGGCCGGTGGTGTAGAACAGCTTGTCCCCGCCCACCAGGCCGTCGAGCCACATCAGGCCGGCGATCGCGTCCACCGCGTTGTGGCGGCCGACGTCTTCCACGAAATACAGCAGCTCCCCGTCGTGCGAGAACAGCGCGCAGCCATGTACCGAGCCGGCCTGCTTGTAGATCGACTGCTGGGTGCGGATGGTCTCGACGATGCGGTAGACGACCGACTGCGCCAGGCGCGCGTCGGCAGGCAGCACGATCCGGTCCACCTCGTCCATCAGTCCGCCGAACACCGAGCCCTGCCCGCAGCCGGTGGTGACGACCTTCTTCGCGGTGCGCTCCTCCACGTCCGCAATCCCGTTGCGGGTGACGACCGCCACCGCATCGACCGCCCAGTCGACCTGGATCGAGACGATGTCCTCGATCGTACGCACCAGACGCTGGTTGCGCAGGTAGCCGAGGGTCAGCGCCTCGGGCGCGCCGCCCAGGGTCATCAGGGTGACGATCTCGCGCTTGTCCACGTAGACGGTCAGCGGGCGCTCGGCCGGGATCGCGATGCCCGATGCGCGGCCACGCTCGTCCAGCGCGCGCACCTCGTGGGTGAGGAGTGCGCGCGCATCGGACAGGACCGGACGGTAGCGTGGCAGGTCGGGACAGTTCATGTTGCCAATTGTGCCATGCCGGCCAGGATTTGGCCGCCACCGTAGCTTCCCTGCGGTGCGGGCTCCCCGCCCGGCGTGACTTTGATGGCGCAATACTTGAATTCCGGAATCTTGCCGAAGGGGTCGAGCGCCGCATTGGTCAGGCGGTTGATCGCCGCTTCGTAGTAACAGAAGGGCACGAAGATCGCCCCCACCGGCGAGCTGTCGTCGGCGCGCGCATACAGCACCACTTCACCGCGGCGCGAGGCGATGGTGATGGCCTGGCCGGGCTGGATGCCCATGCGTTCGAGGTCGAGCGGATGCACCAGCGCGACCGGATCGGGCTCGATCGCGTCCAGCACGGTGGCGCGCCGCGTCATGCTGCCGGTATGCCAGTGTTCGAGCTGGCGGCCCGTGATCAGGACCATCGGGTAGTCGGCATCGGGACGCTCGTCGGCCGGGATGATGTCGGCCGGGACGAAGCGCGCCTTGCCGCCCTCGCGCGGGAACAGCTCGGTGAACACCACCGGCTGGCCCTGGTCGCCTTCGTTCATGCAGGGATAGACCACCGCGCCCTCGCGCTCCAGGCGCTCCCAGGTGATGCCGCCGATGCTCGCCATGGTGCGGCGCATCTCGTCGAACACCTCCGACACGTGAGCGTAGTTCCACGGCAGGCCGAGCTGCCTGGCCATCTGCTGGATGATCCACAGGTCCTGCTTCGCTTCGCCCGGCGGATCGATCGCCTGGCGGCCCAGCTGGACCAGGCGGTCGGTATTGGTGAACGTGCCGGTCTTTTCCGGGAAGGCGGAGGCAGGCAGGATGACGTCGGCCAGGTAGGCGGTCTCGGTCAGGAAGATGTCCTGCACCACCAGGTGCTCCAGCGCGGCCAGCGCGGCGCGCGCGTGGTTGGCGTCGGGGTCGGACATGGCCGGGTTCTCGCCCATGATGTACATGCCGCGCACCTGGCCGGCATCGATGGCGTCCATGATCTCGACCACCGTCAGGCCCGGTTTCGGGTCGAGGGCGGCGCCCCAGGCGGCTTCGAATTTCGCGCGTGCGGCCGGGTTGTCGACGCGCTGGTAGTCCGGCAGCATCATCGGGATCAGGCCGGCGTCGGACGCGCCCTGCACATTGTTCTGGCCGCGCAGCGGATGCAGGCCGGTGCCCGGACGGCCGATCTGGCCCGTCATCAGGGACAGCGCGATCAGGCAGCGCGCGTTGTCGGTGCCGTGCACGTGCTGCGACACGCCCATGCCCCACAGGATCATCGAGCCCTTCGAGGTGGCATACAGGCGCGCCACGTAGCGGATGGTCTCGGCGTCGATGCCGCAGATCGGCGCCATCGCTTCCGGACTGTACTCGGCGACGTTCTTTTCCAGGTCTTCGTAGCCGATGGTGCGGCTGGCCACGAAAGCGGCATCGACCAGGCCTTCGGTGACGATCACGTGCATCATGGCGTTGAGCAGCGCGACGTCGGTATCGGGTTTGAACTGCAGGTAGCGGTGCGCGTGGCGCGCCAGTTCCGAGCGGCGCGGGTCGAGCACGACCAGCTTGGCCCCGGCCTTGACCGCGTTCTTGATCCAGGTGGCGGCGACCGGATGGTTGACGGTCGGGTTGGCGCCGATGATCACGATCACCTCGGCGCGCGTCACGTCCATCACCGGGTTCGACACCGCGCCCGAGCCGATTCCCTCCAGCAGGGCCGACACCGAGGATGCATGGCACAGGCGGGTGCAGTGGTCGACGTTGTTGGTGCCGAAGCCGGTGCGCACCAGCTTCTGGAACAGGTAGGCTTCCTCATTGCTGCCCTTGGCCGAGCCGAAGCCGGCCAGGGCCGCGCCGCCGTGGGTATCGCGGATCGCGGCAAGCTTGCCGCCGCCCAGCGCCAGCGCTTCTTCCCAGCTCGCTTCGCGGAAGACCTCGAGCACGCGCGTCGGGTCCATCGTGAAGTCGCCGGTCTTGGGCATGCCTGCGCGGCGGATCAGCGGCTTGGTCAGGCGGTGCGGGTGGTGCGCGTAGTCGAAGCCGTAACGGCCCTTGACGCACAGGCGGCCCTGGTTGGCCGGGCCGTCGCGGCCCTCCACATACAGGATTTTATTGTCCTTCACGTTGTAGGTCAGCTGGCAGCCCACGCCGCAGTAGGGGCAGACCGAATCGACCTGCTTGTCGGGAATGTGCAGCGCCACCTCGCGCGCCGGCATCAGGGCGCCGGTCGGGCAGGCCTGCACGCACTCGCCGCAGGCTACGCAGGTGGATGCGCCCATCGGGTCGTCCTGGTCGAACACGATCTTGGTCTCCTGGCCGCGGAAGGCCAGGCCGATCACGTCGTTGACCTGCTCGTCGCGGCAGGCGCGCACGCAGCGCGTGCACTGGATGCAGGCATCCAGGTTGACGGTGATCGCCGCATGGGAGACGTCGCGCTGCGGCTGGCGGCGCGTGGCCGCGAAGCGCGGCTTGCCGACGCCGAGCTTCCCGGCCCACAGGTCGACTTCGTTCCTGCGCGTGTACTCGGCTTCCGGCATGTCGGCCTGCAGCAGTTCCAGCACCATCTTCTGGGCCGCGACGGCGCGCGGGCTGTCGGTACGGACCTTCATGCCGGCGCTCGGATGGCGGCAGCAGGATGGCGCCAGCACACGCTCGCCGTCGATCTCGACCATGCAGGAGCGGCAGTTGCCGACCGACGCCAATCCTTCCTTGTAGCACAGGCGCGGCACCTCGATGCCTTCGCGCGCGGCGACCTCAATCAGGCTTTCATGCGCCAGCGCGTGGACTGTGCGGCCATTGAGTTCGAATGAAACGGTAGGGATGGAAGCGTTCATGATTGCACCAACTCCTGCGGGAAGTATTTGATGACGCAGTCGATCGGATTCGGCGCCGCCTGGCCCAGGCCGCAGATCGAGGCGTCGCGCATCACCTGCGACAGCTCGCCCAGCAGGCCGGTGTCCCATTGCGGCTGGCGGATCAGGTCGAGCGCCTTGGCCGTGCCGTTGCGGCAGGGCGTGCACTGGCCGCAGGACTCGTCCCTGAAGAAGGTCAGGGTGTTGCGGGCAGCCGCCACCGCGCTGTCGCGATCCGACAGCACCACCACCGCGGCCGAGCCGATGAAGCAGCCGTAGGGCTGCAGGGTGTCGAAGTCGAGCGGGATGTCGCCCATGCTGGCCGGCAGGATGCCGCCCGAGGCGCCGCCCGGCAGATAGGCATAGAAATCTTGGCCGTCCTGCATGCCGCCGCAGTATTCCTCGATGAGTTCCTTGATCGTGATGCCGGCCGGGGCCAGCTTCACGCCCGGATCGCGCACCCGGCCCGAGACCGAGAAGGAACGCAGGCCGCGGCGGCCGTTGCGTCCGTGTCCGGCGAACCAGTCGCCGCCGCGCTCGAGGATCTCGCGCACCCAGTGCAGCGATTCGAAATTGTGTTCCAGCGTCGGACGCCCGAACAGGCCGACCTGGGCCACGTAGGGCGGACGCAGGCGCGGCATGCCGCGCTTGCCTTCGATCGATTCGATCATCGCGGACTCTTCGCCGCAGATGTAGGCGCCGGCGCCGCGGCGCAGGTGAATCGGCGGCATGTTCGGCATCGGCGGGTCGGCCCGCAGCCTGTCCAGCTCGGCTTCGAGCATGGCGCGGCAGCCGTGGTATTCATCGCGCAGGTAGATGTAGATGGCCTCGATGCCGACCGCCCAGGCGGCGATCAGTGCGCCTTCCAGGAAGCGGTGCGGGTCGCGTTCGAGGTAGACCCGGTCCTTGAAGGTGCCGGGCTCGCCTTCGTCGATGTTAATCGCCATCAGGCGCGGGCCGGCCTCGGCACGCACGATGCGCCATTTGCGGCCCAGCGGGAAACCGGCGCCGCCGAGGCCGCGCAGGCCCGAGGTTTCCAGCGTGGCGATGACCTGCTCGACCTCGTGGCGGCCGGCGACGCAGTTGCGCAGCAGCGCATAGCCGCCGTCGCGGCGATAGTCAGCATAGCCGGTGTAGCCGGTGAGCGCATCGCGCGTCTCGCCGGCGCTGACCTTGCCCAGCACCTGTTCGGCGCTTGCATGCGGTACCGGGCATTGGCCGACCACCGCCACCGGCGCCTGTTCGCAGCGCCCCACGCAGGGCGCTTCGAGCACCCTCAGCTCGCGCCCCAGCAGCGCCGGCAGCCGGTCGAGCAGTTCGCGGGCGCCCGCCATCTCGCAGGACAGGCCGGCGCACACGCGCACCGTCAGCGCGGCGGGCGCGGCCTCGCCCTCTTTGACCACGTCGAAGTGGTGGTAGAAGCTGGCGACCTCGTAGACCTCGGCCTGGGCCAGGCGCATCTCCTGCGCCAGCGCGGCCAGGTGGCTGCTGGCCAGGCAGCCGTAGCGGTCCTGGATCTTGTGCAGGTGCTCGATCAGCAGGTCGCGCTGGCGCGACTCCTGGCCCAGCAGCGCCTGCACCTCGGCCAGCGCCTGCGGATCGACGCGGCGGCCCTTGGGGGCTTCGCGCTTGCGCTGGCGGCTGGCGCCAACGACGGCAATCGGGATGACGGGATGGTTCATGTGTGGTGACCCGGAAAAATCAGTGGGGATGATCGCATGGTACTGCAAGCCCAGGCGGCATGGCCGCCTGGGCCGGCGTGCTTACTGGAACAGCACGACCGCCTTCTGCAGCGTGATCCACACGCCGATCAGCAGCGGGATACCTACCGCGGCCCAGGCGAAGGTGGCCAGGGCCGGGTTGCTCGGAGCGACCGCGACCGCGCCGCCCCGCATGCCGGACGAGGAGGCGCTGATGTCGCGTTCCTGCGCCAGCTTCTTCTCGGCTGCCAGCTCCGCATCGGTCATGAAGTGCTTGTCGGCCAGCGGGCGGATCATCGCGTTCAGCACGATGCCGACGACGATCAGGCCGGCCAGCACGTACATGGTGACGTCATAGGCCTGCGCCTTCGGTACGCCGTTGGCGATCTGGTATTCGCGGATGTAGTTGATCAGGATCGGGCCGAGCACCCCGGCGGCGGCCCAGGCGGTCAGCAGGCGTCCGTGGATCGCGCCGACCATCTGGGTGCCGAACAGGTCGGCCAGGTAGGCAGGCACGGTCGCGAAGCCGCCGCCGTACATCGACAGGATGATGCAGATGAAGGCGACGAACAGGGCCAGCTGGCCGCTGTGCGCCATCGACGGGATGGAGGCGTACAGGAAGAAGCCGAGGATCAGGAACACGAAATAGGTCGCCTTGCGGCCGATGTAGTCGGAGCACGAGGCCCAGGCGAAGCGGCCGCCGATGTTGAACAGCGAGAGCAGGCCGGTGAAGCCGGCGGCGATCGCCGCGATCTGGCCCTTCTGCCCCGCGTCGAGATCGTTGAAACCGGCGTCGACGCCGATCAGGCGTCCGCCGAATACTTCCTGCAGCAGCGGCGAGGCCATGCCCAGGATGCCGATGCCGGCCGAGACGTTCAGGAACAGCACGCCCCAGATCAGCCAGAACTGCGGAATGCCCCATACGCGGCTGGCGTGCACGTGGCGCGCGGTGATCATGGTGTTGGCGGACTTGGCCGGCGGGGTCCAGCCTTCCGGCTTCCAGCCGGTGGCGGGCACGCGGTAGGTCATCGCGCCGGCGACCATGAAGACGAAATAGATCGCTGCCAGGGCCAGGAAGGTTTCCCACACGCCGACCGAGGTCGGGGTGGCGAAGTACTTCATCAGCTTGTCGGCCAGCGGGGCGCCGATCATGGCGCCGCCGCCGAAACCCATGATGGCCATGCCGGTCGCCATGCCGCGGCGGTCGGGGAACCACTTGATCAGGGTCGACACGGGCGAGATGTAGCCGAGGCCCAGGCCGATGCCGCCGATGACGCCGGAGCCGAGCCACATCAGCCAGATCTGGTGGGTGTAGATGCCCACGCTTGAGATCACCAGGCCGCCGCACCAGCACAGTGCCGACACCAGGCCGGCCTTGCGCGGCCCGGCGTGTTCGAGCCAGCCGCCGAAGAGCCAGGCGGCCAGGCCGAGGAAGACGAAGAACAGGGTGTACATCCAGCCCAGCATCGAGATCTTCCAGTCGCAGGTGGTAGCGAACACCTGCGCCATGAAGCCCATCTCGGCTGGGCAGGCGATCGATTCGCCGATGCCCAGCGCTTTCGACAGCGGCAGCCAGAACACCGAGAAGCCATAGGCCATGCCGATGCACAAGTGGATCGCGAGCGCCGCCGGCGGAACCAACCAGCGGTTGAAACCAGGTCCTGCGATGGTGTGTTCCTTGTCCAGAAAACGTAGTCCAGCCATGTCCCCTCCAGTGAGTTGATTAAATATGCTTTTTAAAGCATATTGTTTCGTCAAATTTTATTATTTCGGCGAGATTAACATGGTGCTTTTTGCTAAGAAATAGGCTATTTTTAGCATAATGCTCAATATCCTTATCCGCCCACACTGGGAAATCAGCCTGAATGGCGCGCGCCCGCTCGACACCGCCGACCTGCTTGGCCTGCTGCTGGCAATCCAGGACACGGGCTCGATCGCCCAGGCTGCGAAAACGGTCAAGCTGTCCTACCGCTATGCCTGGGGCCTGCTGCGCGCGGCCGAGGAACTGTTCGGCCAACAGCTACTGGAGACCGGGCGCGGGCGCGGCACCACGCTCACGCCGCTGGCGCAAAAACTGGTATGGGCCGACCGCCGCATCGCCGCGCGCCTGTCGCCCACGTTGCAAACCCTGGCCTCCGAACTGGAAGTGGAACTGGCGCGCATCACCGGCGTCGCGCTGCGTCCGCTGCGGCTCGATGCCAGCCACGGTTTCGCGGTGGCGGCGCTGATGAGTTGTGTCGACCGCGATGCCCTGCCCCTCGATTCGCGCTACCGCACCAGCACCGATGCGGTGACGGCGCTGGCGCGGCGCGAATGCGACCTGGCCGGCTTCCACGTCCCGATCGGGCGCTTCCAGGCGCCGACCGCCGCCTGGTACCTGCGCTGGCTCGACCCGGAGCAGCATTGCCTGGTGCGGGTGGCGGGACGCGAGCAGGGCCTGATCGCGGCCCGCGGCAATCCGCTCGGCCTGCATGCGCTGGCCGACCTGGCGCGCCCCGGCGTGCGCTTCGTGAACCGCCAGGCCGGCTCCGGCACCCGCATGCTGCTCGAGATGATGCTGGCCGCCGACGGCCCGCCGCCCGACGCCATCCAGGGCTTCAACAGCGCCGAGTTCACCCATTCCGCGGTGGCGGCCTATATCGCCAGCGGCATGGCCGACGCCGGCTTCGGCATGCGCGCGGCCAGCGCCCAGTTCAAGCTCGATTTCACGCCGCTGGTGAAGGAGGTCTACTATTTCGCCGTGCGCCGCGAGGCCCTCGAGGAGCCCGCCATGCGCCAGCTGCTGGAGCTGATGCGCACTCCCGCGTACCACAAGCTGGTGGACGCCCTGCCCGGCTACGACGCACGCGGCACCGGCGAGCTGGTGTCGATCGCGGACGCCTTTTCGCTGCAGACCCCATGATCGATCCCTCCCGCCTTCCCGCGCGTATCAGCGACATCGTCCTCCACCATCCGTCCGGCGCCCCCGCCCTGGTCGAAGGGGGCCGCGTGTGGACCTACGGCGAACTGCGCCGCGAGATCGCGCGCCACGCGGGCCGGCTGCGCGAGCTGGGCGTGCGCCCCGGCGACCGCGTCATGCTGGCCAGCGAAAACTGCGTGGCGCAGGTGGCCCTGATCTTCGCGATCGCCAGCATCGACGCCTGGAGCGTGACCGTCAACGCGCGCCTGAGCGAAGGCGAACTGGCGGCGATCCGCGTCCATTGCGGCGCGCGCTGCGTGCTCGGCGCCACCGGCGAGGGCGTGCGCGTGCGCGTGGGGCCGCTTGACGCAAGCGCCGTGGCGGAACCGCCGGGGCCAGCCGGCGCACAGGTCGCGGCGCTGGTGTACACCACCGGCACCACCGGCCAGCCCAAGGGCGTGATGCTGACCCATGCGAACCTGCTGTTCGTCGCCGCCACCTCGAGCGCCCTGCGCGGCCTTGCGCCATCGGACCACGCCAGCGGCGTGCTGCCGATCTCGCACGTCTACGGCTTGAGCTCGGTCATGCTCGGCACGCTGTACGCGGGCGCCTGCCTGCACCTGATGCCGCGTTTCTCCGCCGAGGCGCTGCTGGCGCAGATCCGCGCCGGCGTGCTCACCATCGTGCAGGGTGTCCCGGCCATGTATGCGCGCCTGCTGGCGCTCGCCGGCGGCGAGACGCTCGCCTCGCGCCTGCGCTTCTGCTACGCCGGCGGTTCGCCGCTCGACCCGCTGCTCAAGCGCGAAGTCGAGCGCGTGTTCGGGCTGCCCCTGCACAACGGCTACGGCCTGACCGAGAGCGGCCCGACCGTGTCCCAGACCCGCCTGGACGCGCCGCGCGCCGACACCTCGGTGGGCCACCCCATCCCCGGCGTCGAGCTGCGCATCGTGGAAGCGACCGGCGAGCTGTGGGTGCGCGGCCCCAACGTGATGGCGGGCTATTACCGCGACCCGGTCCAGACGGCCGCCGCGCTGCATCCCGGCGGCTGGCTCGCCACCGGCGACATCGCCAGGCTGGGCGCGGACGGCGCGCTCTTCATCGCCGGACGCCTGAAGGAACTGATCATCCGTTCGGGCTTCAACGTCTATCCGCTGGAAGTGGAGACGGCGCTCAACAGCCATCCGGCCGTGCTGCAGTCGGCGGTGGTCGGCCGCCCCGTGGCGGATGGCGAGGAAGAAGTGGTGGCCTTCGTGGAGGCCGCGGGCGAAGTGGATGCGGCGGCGCTGCAGGACTGGCTGGGGGCGCGCCTGGCGCCGTATAAACGGCCGTCGCGCATCGTGTTCATGGATGCGCTGCCCGCCGCACCGAGCGGGAAGATACTGAAGAGCCGCCTGCCGTAAGGACTGCTCAGCGGCGGCGCTTCTTCCAGTTGTATTCCGGGCCGGTCACGTCCACGCCAGGATGGCCGACCAGGTCCGGATGCTCGGACGACATCGTGATGAAGCGTACGCCTTCACCCTCGCGCTGGCGCTTGCGCAGCACTTCCATGTATTGCATCGCCTCCACCATTTCCGTGGTCTCGAACAGCTTTTCGTGGGGCGTGCACTTGTCGGCTTCGACAATTGTCCAGTACACCATGTACATTTCATCAGCTCCTGTTTAGGCGTATTGTCGCCGCTTCACGCCGCGCACGGCGCACCGGTCACGCTGTTTGATGCCTGCAGAAATTTCCAGTTAGCAGAAGTTAGACCCTGAAATGAGGAACATACCTACAAAAAGTAGGATTTGTCCGAAAAAGCCTTTATATGTGGGCCAACTCACACAACCCGTCGCACGCGCCGCTTAGGCTAGGGGCTGTCTTCACAAAAAGCGGGTCAGAACATGAACACACAGATGGTTTCCCAGTCAAACCAAACCCCGGAGCTCGACCTCTGGGGGGGACTTGAATGCACGGTCAACCGTGTGCGCGACAACTACTTCAGCCAGATGGACCGCAATGGCCACGCTGAACGCCTGCAGGACATCGAACGCTTCGCCTCATTGGGCATCAAGGCGATCCGCTACCCGGTGCTGTGGGAGCGCACGGCCCCCGACGGCATCGAGTCCGCCGACTGGTCGTGGCCCGACGAGCGCCTGCCGGCCCTGCAGCAGCTGGGCGTCCAGCCGATCGTCGGCCTGGTGCACCACGGCAGCGGCCCGCGCCATACGAGCCTGGTCGATCCTTCCTTCCCCGACAAGCTCGCCGAGTATGCGGGCGCGGTAGCCCGGCGTTATCCCTGGGTCGAGTACTACACCCCCGTCAACGAACCGCTGACCACGGCGCGCTTCTCCGGCCTGGCGGGCGTGTGGTATCCGCACGGCAGTGACGAGGCTACTTTTGTCCGCGCCCTCATCAACCAGTGCCGTGCGATCGTGCTGTCGATGCGCGCGATCCGCGCGGTGAATCCCGACGCGAAGCTGGTCCAGACCGACGACCTGTCCAAGACCTACGGCACGCCCGAGATGGAGGAGATCACCAGCTTCTTCAACGACCGCCGCTGGCTGGCCTGGGACCTGCTGTGCGGGATGGTCGACCAGCACCACGCGCTGTGGGGCTACCTGCTCGAGGCCCAGGCCACCGAAGAGGAGCTGCTCTGGTTCCGCGACAACCCCTGCCCGCCGGACGTCATCGGCGTCAACTATTACATCACCAGCGAACGCTGGCTCGACCACCGGCCGGAACGCTATCCCGCATCGCACCGCCATGTCTACCGCGGCGTCCCGCATGCCGACATCGAGACGCCGCGCGCGCTGGCCACGCCGACGCCCGGCATCGCGCCCCTGCTGATGGAAACCTGGGAACGCTACCGCCTGCCGATCGCCATCACCGAAGCCCATATCGACGCCAACCGCGAAGACCAGCTGCGCTGGCTGGTGGAGATCTGGAACGCCGCCCGGAAGGCGAAACAGCAGGGCGCGGACGTGCGCGCCGTGACGGTCTGGGCCCTGCTCGGCTCCTACGACTGGAACTGCCTGGTGACCGAATGCCGCGGCTACTACGAGCCGGGCCCCTTCGACGTGCGCGGCGGCACGCCACGTCCGACGGCGGTGGCCACCCTGATGCGCGAACTGGCGACGGGACGCCCGCTGTCCAGCCCCGTGCTGCAGGGCGAAGGCTGGTGGCGCCGCCCGGGCCGCTTCCTGTGCAAGCCGGTCGCGACCCGTACCGCGGTGGCCGACATCGCGATCCGCAGCCAGTTCAAGTCGAACGTGGTGCAGCCGATCCTGATCACCGGCGCCACCGGCACCCTGGGCTCGGCCTATGCCCGCATCTGCGAAAAACGCAACCTGGCCTACCACGTGCTGACGCGCCAGGAGATGGACATCACCGATCCCGCTTCGGTGGAAGCGGCCATCGTGCGCTACAAACCGTGGGCCATCATCAATGCGGGCGGCTACGTGCGCGTGGACGAGGCCGAGGGCGATGCGGAACGCTGCATGCGCGAGAACACGCTGGGGCCGACGGTACTGGCGCTGGCCTGCATCCGCCACCAGCTGCGCTTCATGACCTTCTCGACCGACCTGGTGTTCGACGGCACCAAGGGGGCGCCCTACGTCGAGTCGGATGTCCTCAATCCGCTGGGCGTCTACGGCCGCAGCAAGATGGAGGCCGAGCAGCGCGTGCTGGACGCCGACCCGCAGGCCCTGGTGATCCGCACCAGCGCCTTCTTCGGGCCCTGGGACCAGCACAACTTCGTCACGCTGGCGCTCAACGCGCTGGAAGCCGGCCTGCCCTTCCGGGCGGCCGGCGACATGGTGGTCTCGCCGACCTATGTGCCGGACCTGGTGAACGTGTCGCTCGACCTCCTGATCGACCGCGAGCGCGGCGTCTGGCACCTGACGAATGCCGAGGCGCTGAGCTGGGCCGACCTGGCCCGGCGCGCCTGCGATGCGGCGCGGGTCGATGCTTCAGGCCTGGAAGCGGTGTCGAGCGAGAGCTGCGGCCTGGCGGCGCGCCGGCCCGAGTTCAGTGCGCTGTCGAGCGAACGGGCCTCGCTGCTGCCGTCGCTGGACGATGCATTGCGGCGCTATGTGGAGGCGGTGCAGGACCGCGCGCATGGGCGCGATACGGAGGTGCCGGGGGAAGCGGCGCACTACGCCAGCTGAAGCGCTTTGGTAGCGTGGGCGGGTTTCCCGCCCACGCGGTTTTACGTCTGATCCGCCGCCACGAACTGCAGGCGGTACAGGTTCGCATACATCCCGTTCGCATCGAGCAGTTCCGCATGCGTGCCCTGCTCGACGATGCGCCCGTGCTCCATCACCACGATGCGGTCGGCCCGCTCGATGGTCGACAGCCGGTGCGCGATGACGATCGTGGTGCGTCCCGCCATCAGGGTTTCGAGCGCCGCCTGCACGGCGCGTTCGGATTCATTGTCGAGCGCCGAGGTGGCTTCGTCCAGGATCAGGATCGGCGCATCCTTGTAGATCGCGCGCGCGATCGCCACGCGCTGGCGCTGGCCGCCCGACAGGCGCATGCCGTTTTCGCCGATGCGCGTCTCCACGCCCTCTTCCAGCTTGGCCACCACGTCGGTCAGGTGCGCCGCCTTCACAGCAGCCGCGAGACGCTCGTAGTCGATCTTCTCGACGCCGTAGGCGATGTTGGCCGCCAGGGTGTCGTCGAACAGCACCACGTTCTGGCTCACCATCGCGAGCTGGGCGCGCAGGCTGGCCAGGCGGATGTCCTGGTAAGGCACGCCGTCGAGCAGCAGGCGGCCACCCTCGGGGTCGTAGAAGCGCGTCACCAGGTTGACGAAGGTCGACTTGCCGCCGCCCGAGACACCCACCAGCGCCACCGTCTGCCCCGGCTGCACGTCCAGCGTCACGTCCTGCAAAGCCGGATTCAGCGCGTTGGGGTAGCGGAACGAGACGTTCTCGAAGCGCAGGTGGCCGCTGGCGCGTTCGAGTGCGCGCGTGCCGGTGTCGTTCTCGGCCGGCGAGTCGATTAGGCCGAACACCGTCTCGGCCGCGGCGATACCGCGCTGCATCGGGCCATTGACTTCGGCCAGGGACTTGAGCGGCGTGAGCAGCATCAGCATCATGGTCACGAACTGGGTGAATTCGCCCACCGTCATGTCGGCCTGGATCGCCAGCACCACCACCAGCGACAGCGCCATCGCCGTGGCGATCTGGGTGATCGGGGTGGTGGCGGCGAAGGCCACCGTCATGCGCTGCGAGAAGCCGCGCAGCGCCTCGCTGCGGGCGTGAAAGCGTGCGCGCTCGTAGCGCTCGCCGGAGAACACCCGGATCACCTGGTGTCCGCGCGTGGCTTCCTCGACCACCTGGGTCATCTCGGCCGTCACGCGCTGGTTCTCGCGGTTCAGGCGGCGCAGGCGGCCGGTGGTGGTGCGCACGATCACGGCGGTCAGCGGGATCACCACGATCGCGACCAGGGTCAGCTTCCAGTTCAGGTAGAGCAGCGTGCCGAGCAGGCCGATCACCACCAGGGTGTCGCGCACGCAGGCAACGAACACCGACTGCAGCATGTCGACCACCTGGCGCACGTCGGCCACCACGGTGTTGATGATCTTGCCGGTCGACTCTTCATGGAAGCGCGCCACAGGCAGGCGCAGCACGCGGTCGAAGACCATCGCGCGCAGGTCGTTCAGCACGCGGCTGGTGACCCAGTTGTTCAGGTAGGCGGTCGAGAAGGTGCCGATCCCGCGCAGGATGAAGATCGAGACCAGCACGGCCGGGATCCACCACAGGCTGAACGGCACTTTCTCTTTAAACCCCTTGTCCAGCAGCAGCTGCAAGGCCTTGCCCAGCAGCGGCTGGGTGGCGGCGGTGAGCGCCATCGACAGCAGCGCCAGCCAGGACCGCGTCTGGTAGGGCTTCACGACCGCCAGCAGGCGTTTGATGATGACCTTATTTTCCACGCTGTGTATCCATTTCTTTCGCATTCAGGCAGAAGCCCATGAGCAGGGTCACCATGAGCACGTAGAACATGCTGCCCTTCAGGGACCAGAAGATGACTTCGGTGAGTCCGAAGCCGAAGTAACTGAGCACCACCAGCATGCCGGCCAAGGCTGGGGCGAACTGCGGCATCTCCCGCCGGACGCCGGTCCCGACCGCGCGCGCGAAGAAGGCGAAGGGCGCCGCCAGGATGCCGAGGTAGGCCAGCAGGCCGAACACGCCGCCGGTGGCCAGCGCCTGCAGCAGGTCGTTGTGCAGGTGCTCGAAGGGCAGCACCACGTCCTGGATCTTGCCCTGCTCGGTCAGCGCGCGCATCTCGGCCCGGACGGTCATCGGGTCGAGTCCGAACAGCGGATGCTCCGCGATGATGGTGCGCGCGCCCTTCCACAGTTCGAGGCGGATGCCGACATTCGAAAAGGCGCTGCCGCCGTCGAGCCAGGTCTGCACGTCGTGCACGCCCTGGCCGACCCGCTCCTGCACGCCGAAGGCCGGAATGAAGAAGGTCGAGGCGAACAGCGCGAAGCTGCCGATCAGGAGCAGGCGCACGCGCCGGCTCTGCAGCAGCCTGGCATAGGTCAGGAACAGGATGGCCGCCAGCACCAGTGCGATCCAGCCGCCGCGCGTGCCGCTCAGGATGGTTGCGCCAAGGCCCGCCAGCGCGCCGAGCGCCGGGAAGATCGCCTTGCGGGTGCTGTGGCGGTAGTCGATGGCCGCGGCCAGGGCCACCAGCGCCAGGCACAGCGCGATATCGCCGAAGGTAATCGAGTTAAGCCAGCCGCCCGGCCGCTGGATATCCAGCACGATGCGCTGCCAGGCGATGAAGGGCAGCGCGGCCAGCGCGCCGGCGATCACGCCCCACCACAGGGCGGCGCGCGGTGGCCGCGCCAGCACCACCAGCATGGCGGCGGCCAGGCCGAAGAACATGCGCGAGGGCTTGTCGAGATAGCCCCAGCCGGCCTCCGGACGCAGCAGCACGCACAGCAGCGCGAACAGGAAGTAATAGGCGAAGGCCGCCACCACCCAGCGGATGTCGCGCCAGTGCGGCGCCATCGCCGCCCAGGCCTTGCGCGGCACGCACAGGGCGGCGAGCACGAAGACCAGGCTGCTGAAGCCGATGCCGGATGGGGTGATGAGGCTGAGGAAAGGGAACAGGAAAACCAGGAAACCGATCCAACGCTGCATCGGCACCCCGATTTTCGTCTGATTATTGTTCATTCATGTTCTTGTGGGATATTCTTGCAGGCCCTGAGCCGTGTTCAAGCCGAGTAGACCTTATGCAGCAAACCCCGACCATCTCCGTCGTGATCACCACGTACAACCGCCCGGATGCACTGGAAGCGGTGGTGGAAGCCTGTTTCATGCAGGATGACAAGAATTTTGAAATCATTATCGCTGATGACGGCTCGACTGCCAACACGCGGGACACCATCGACCGGCTGCGCGCCCGTTCGCCGGTGCCCTTGAAACACGTCTGGCAGCCGGACCAAGGCTTCCGCGCCGCGATGGCGCGCAACCGCGGCACGCTGGCGGCAACCGGCAACTATATCATTTTCCTGGACGGCGACTGCGTGCCGCAGCGCGACTTCATCGCCCGCCACCGCGCCTTGGCGCAGCCCGGCTTCCTGGTGTCGGGCAGCCGCATCCTGCTGAGCCAGGCGCTGACCGAACGGGTACTGCGCGAGCACATCGATGTCGCCGGCATGGAGCTGCTCGACCGCCTGCGCCATCGCCTGCGCGGCGACATGAACAAGGTGCTGCAGACGATGCTGCGCTGGCCCGATGTCGGCCGCGTGCGGCGCAGCTTCAGCTGGCGCCGCATCAAGAGCTGCAACCTGGCCGTATGGCGCGCCGACCTGGACAAGGTCAACGGCTTCGACGAGAGTTTCGTGGGCTGGGGCCACGAAGATTCCGACCTGGTGGTGCGCCTGTTCCACGCGGGCGTACTGCGCAAGGATGGCGCCCTCGCCACCGAGGTGCTGCACCTGTGGCACCGCGAGGCCAGGCGCGATGAAGAATCGAGCAACCGCAAGGTGGTGCTGGAGCGGGCGGCGAACAAGACGATCCAGGCCATCCGCGGGCTGCGCGAGCACGCGGGCGACGCCGCGTTCGCGCCGCCGGCGCGCTAGTTCCGCCTGAATCAGTACTCCACCGCCACGTCCTTCGCCCCCAGCGTCAGCTCCAGCTGCTGCTTGAGCGTATCCGACGGCGCCACCCGCCAGTCGTCGCCCAGCTGCAGGATCGCTTCCACGCCCTGCGGCTTGATGCGCAGGCTGACCGGCAGGCCGTCCTGCTGGCGGTAAGGCTGGAGCACCTCGGCCAGCTTGGCCGGGTTCAGGTCGCAGGACACGTCCATCTCCAGCTTGAAGCCGTACTGGATGCGCGCCGCCGCGATGTCGAAGACCTTCTCGGCCGTGATGCGCAGGCCGCCGTTGAAGCGGTCTTCGGACACCTTGCCGACCACCAGCAGGAACTCGTCTTCCTTGAAGATGTTCTTGTTCTGCTCCAGCAGCTCGCTGTAGATCGTCACCTCGACCACGCCGGTCTTGTCGTCCAGCGCCACGATCAGGATCTTGCCGCGCTGGGTCATCTGGGTGCGCACGCCGGTGATCACGCCGCACAGCATGCGCGGGTCGCGCGAAGGCTCCAGGTCTTTCAGCTTGGTCTTGGCGAAGCGCCGCACTTCGGCAGCATACGAGTCGAACATGTGGCCCGACAGGTAGTAGCCGAGCGCGATCTTTTCTTCGGCCAGCTTCTGGCGGTCGGTCCAGGGGGTCGCCTTGACGTATTCCGGCGGCGCCACCAGGTCGGAATCGTCGCCGCCGAACAGGCTGACCTGGTTGGCGGCGGCGGCCGCCTGGCCGGCCGCTTCCATCGCGAAGCCGACCGAAGCCAGCAGCACGGAACGATCGACCCCGAATGCATCCATGGCGCCGGCGCGGATCAGCGATTCGATGGTGCGGCGGTTGATCTGCTTGCGGTCGACGCGCATGCAGAAGTCGAACAGGTCCTTGAACTTGCCGCCGCTGGTGCGGGCCGCGATGATCGCCTCGATCGCGCCCTGCCCCGCCCCCTTCACGCCGCCCAGGCCGTAGCGGATGTTCGAGACCTGCTTGCCGGTGACGGAACGCGGCTGGCCTTCCGGCGTGAAGCGGAAGTGCGACTCATTCACATCCGGCGGCAGGATCACGAGCTTGCATACTTCCTTCGCATCCTCGACCAGGATCTTGATTTTCTCCGTGTCTTCCATCGCCAGCGACATGTTGGCTGCCATGAACGCGGCGGTATGGTGCACCTTGAGGTAGGCCGTGTGGTAGGACAGCAGCGCATAGGCGGCCGCGTGCGACTTGTTGAAGCCGTAGCCCGCGAACTTCTCCATCAGGTCGAAGATCTCGTCGGCCTTCTCGGTCGACAGGCCGTCCTTCGCCGCGCCGGCGCGGAAGATCTCGCGGTGCTCGGCCATCTCTTCGGCCTTCTTTTTACCCATCGCGCGGCGCAGCATGTCCGCGCCGCCCAGCGAGTAGCCGCCGACGATCTGCGCCATCTGCATCACCTGCTCCTGGTAGACCATGATGCCGTAGGTCTCGGACAGGATCGACTCGGTGCGCGGGTCCGGGTAGTCGAACTTCTCGCCGTGTTTTCGTTTGCAGAAGTCGGGGATCAGGTCCATCGGGCCCGGACGGTAGAGCGCCACCAGCGCGATGATGTCCTCGAAGCGGTCGGGGCGCGCGTCCTTCAGCATGCCCTGCATGCCGCGCGATTCAAGCTGGAAGATGGCGACGGTCTTGGCGTCGGACAGCAGCTTGTACGAGGGCCGGTCGTTCAGCGGCAGCGTCTCGAGGTTGAAGTCGGCGTCGGCCGGATCGAGCGCGCGGATGTAGTTCACCGCGCGGTCGAGGATGGTGAGGGTCGTCAGGCCCAGGAAGTCGAACTTCACCAGGCCGACGGCTTCGACGTCGTCCTTGTCGTACTGCGAGACCACGCCGGCATCGCCGCCCTGGGTGTACAGCGGGCAGAAGTCGGTGAGCTTGCCCGGGGCGATCAGGACGCCGCCGGCGTGCATGCCGATGCCGCGGGTGATGCCCTCGACCTGCTGGGCGAGATCGAGCAGCTGCTTGACCTCTTCCTCGTTCTCGAGGCGCTCCTTGAGCAGCGGTTCCTCTTCGATCGCCTCGGCGATCGAGACCTGCTTGCCCGGCTTGAAGGGGATCAGCTTGGAGATCCCGTCGCAGAAGTTGTAGCCGAAGTCGAGCACGCGGCCGACGTCGCGGATCGCGCCTTTCGCGGCCATGGTGCCGAAGGTGGCGATCTGCGAGACCGCATCGCGGCCGTACAGGTCCTTCACGTGCTGGATGACGAGTTCGCGCTTTTCCTGGCAGAAGTCGATGTCGAAGTCGGGCATCGAGACGCGTTCCGGGTTCAGGAAGCGCTCGAACAGCAGGTTGTATTTCAGCGGATCGAGGTCGGTGATTTTTAAAGCATAAGCGACCAGGGAACCCGCACCCGAGCCGCGGCCCGGGCCGATCGGCACGCCGTTGTTCTTGCCCCACTGGATGAACTCCGCCACGATCAGGAAGTAGCCCGGGAACTTCATCTTGATGATGGTCTGGTTCTCGAACTCGAGGCGCGCCTCGTAGCGCGGGCGTTCCTTCTCGCGCTGCTCTTCGTTCGGATACAGCTGCACCAGGCGCTCTTCCAGGCCCTTCTTGGTCTCCAGGACCAGGAAGTCGTCGATGCTCATGCCGCTAGGTGTCGGGAAGTCCGGCAGCTGGGGCTTGCCCAGGGTGAGGGTGACGTTGCAGCGCTTTGCGATCTCGACCGAATTGGCGAGCGCGCCCGGCAGGTCGGCGAACAGCTCGGCCATCTCGGCCTGCGACTTGAAGCACATGTTTTCGTTGAAGCGGCGCACGCGCTTGGCGTTGGCCAGCATCTCGCCTTCGGCGATACAGGTGCGCGCCTCGTGGGCGATGAATTCGTCCTTGTTCAGGAACTGCACCGGATGGGTCGCCACCACCGGCAGGCCGAGGCGGCCGGCCAGCGCCACCGAGTGGCGCACGCCCTGCTCCTGGTTGGCCTGGCCGGCGCGCTGGATCTCGATGTAGAAGTGACCCGGGAAGATGCGCGCCCAGCGCTCGGCTGCGCGTTCGGCGCGTTCGATGTCGCCCTGCTCGATGGCCTGGCCGACGTCGCCGAAACCGGCGCCCGAGAGCACGATCAGGGCATTTGACTGGTCGGTTTCCGGTTCCAGCGTGGAGGTGGACGTGGCCAGCGCTTCCAGCCATTCGACGCGGATCTCGGCGCGGCCCTTGTATTGATTCGTGAGCCAGGCCTTGGAGAGCAGGTCGCACAGCTGCAGGTAGCCGGTGCGGTTCTTCGCCAGGATCAGGAGGCGCGAAGGCTTGTCGCGGTTCTCGTCATTGGTGATCCAGGCATCGACCCCGACGATCGGCTTGATCCCCTTCCCGCGCGCCGCCTTGTAGAAGCGCACCAGGCAGAACATATTGGCCAGGTCGGTCACGGCCAGGGCCGGCTGCTTGTCCTTGGCGGCGGCCCCCACGATGTCGTCGATGCGCACGAGGCCGTCGACGATCGAGTATTCGGAGTGGACGCGCAGGTGCGTAAAAATCGGGGTAAAAGTCGGGGAAGTCATCCCGTCATTTTACCGCGCCCGGGCTTCGCTTGAAGTTGTCCGACCGCTTAGTTGTTGCTATTAAGTGTTGCTGTTATGCACTTGCGCCGGTTGCTGGTGAGTGGACCCATAGCTGCGGCGCATCCGCAGGAAGGGTTCCTCGACGATGTGGTAGCTCAGCGTCGACAGCGCCCAGGTGGCGCCATAGGTCACGGCCAGCATGAGGGCGGCGTCCGCCCAGGGCGTGCCGGTCGGCGCGACCACGCCGATGCGGGTGGCGAAGATGTGCAACAGGCCCATGTGGAGGAGATAGAACGAGAAGCTGATCTTGCCGCCCTGGCTCAGCGCGCGCTCGACCGCGCCCGGCAGGCGTGGCTGGAAGGCGACCCAGGCCAGGATCAGCGCGGCCCAGCCGGCGCTCTCCAGCAGCGACCACCAGATCCATAACGAGGACCGGGGCGTGGCGCCGAAGGGGGCGAGGCGATGCATCAGGGCCGTGTCCCACATGACGAGGGCGAGCGCGGCCGGCAGCAGCAGCGGCGCGATGCGCGCCAGTCCGGCGTGCCAGCGCTTGTACAGCATGGCCGCCGCCATGCCGATCAGGAACTGGTCGAAGCGGCCGACCCAGGTGCTGAAGTACATCAGCGTACTGTTCTCGTTGACCGTGTACGCCGCCACCTTGAAGAAGGCCATCAGCACTAGCCAGCCGCCCAGGTAGGCCAGGCCGCGCTCCAGCGTGAAGCGGGCCAGGAAGGGGAACACCAGGTAGAACATGAATTCCAGCGAGATGGTCCAGGCCGCGCCGGTGACCACGGTACCGGAGGTCGGCGCCAGCCCCAGGTTGGAGGCGAACAGGTAGAGCAGGTCGGCGGGCGCGAACTTGTCGCGGCCGATCGAGGTCGCGACCAGGAAGATCACCAGGTAGAGCGGCACGATGCGCAGCACGCGGTTGCGCAGGAAGTCGCGATAGACGATGTCGCGCCCGGCCCCGTGCTGGTGCAGGGCGATCTGCATGAACAGGAAGCCCGACAGGGTGAAGAACAGGCCGACGCCGGTATGCCCTTCCGTCACCAGCGCGGTCCATGGGCCGCTCAGGCGCACGCCGCCGTTGCCCGCATATTCGAGGTGGAAGTGGAACAGGAAAACCAGGGTGGCGGCGAGCCAGCGCAACTGGTCGATGCGCGGGTTGTACTGGATGTTCAGCGAATGCATGTCGGGGCGGCCAGACCTGTTGTACGGAGCCACGTATTGTAATCGTATTGCTCAGCTTCCAGACCTGGATCGCTGCGAACGGGGCCGTCTGCCTTTATAATGTCGGCCTGTCTTTACCAGCCTTCCCGCCATGTCTTTTGTCAATATCGCCGCTTACAAATTCATCACCCTGGAGAATCTCGAGGACCTGCGCCCGCAATACCAGGAACAGTGCAATGAGCTGGGACTGAAGGGCACTATCCTGCTGACGCCGGAAGGCATCAATATGTTCCTGTCGGGTACGCGCGAGAACATCGACCGCTTCCTGGCCTGGGTGCGCAGCGATGCCCGCCTGGCCGACCTGGAATGGAAGGAAAGCCTGTCCGCCGAGCAGTCGCACAAGCGCATGCTGGTGAAGATCAAGAAGGAGATCATCACGATGCGCATGCCGCTCATCAAGCCGGAACTCGGCCGCGCGCCCTCGGTCGATCCGAAGACGCTCAAGCGCTGGCTCGACCAGGGTGTCGACGACGAGGGCGTGCCGGTGGTGATGATGGAAACCCGCAATGCCTTCGAAGTGGATGTCGGCACTTTCCAGAACACGCTGGACTACCGGATCGAGAAATTCACCGAATTCCCGGCGGTGGCCGAGCAGCACCGCGAGGAACTGGCCGGCAAGACGGTCGTGACCTTCTGCACCGGCGGCATCCGCTGTGAAAAGGCGGCGATCCACATGAAGAACATCGGCTACGAGCGCGTGTACCAGCTCGACGGCGGTATTTTGAAGTACTTCGAGGAAGTCGGCGGCGAGCACTACCAGGGCGACTGCTTCGTGTTCGACTACCGCACCGCACTGAACCCGAAGCTCCAGCCGACCGAGACCACACAGTGCTTCGCCTGCCGCGCCGTGGTCACGCCGCGCCAGCAGCTGGCGCCCGAGTACGTTCCGGGCGTGTCGTGCCCGCATTGCGCCAAGGGCGCCGGGGCTGCAGCCCAGGTCGAACAGGACTCGGCTGCGCTGTAAACGCAAGGTGGCCGGCGAGGCCGGCCATCCTGTGTTCCCTCCCTGCCACGATAGCGCGCTACCTGCGCCGTACCGCTTTCATTTCCCTAAACACATTAATAATATTTCAGATAAACGCTGTCTTTGAAATAATATTTCAAACAAATGCGATGCCGTCGAAGCCGATGCCGCTCGGGGTGCCGACGATCTTGGCGATGGTGGCATCGATCTGGCCCGGGTCCATGTGCATCGCAGCCGACTGCAGGTCCTTGACGCCGGCAACGTAATCGATGGCGATCTTGTTGGCCGTCGCGCCGCTGTAGGCAGTCTTTTCGGCATCGGTATCGATGCGCGAGGTGAAGGCGGTCGACACGGCGACCTTGCCGTTGTAGGTGGTGCGGTCGGTGCCCTGCGAGCCGGATGCGATCTGGGTCACGACGTTATCGATGGTCATCGCGCCGGTGTTCAGCGCATTCGCCCAGAAGTCCACGCCGGCGGCTTCCGCCGCGCGACCGAACAGGTTGTCGTACACCTCGGCCACGACCGCGCGGTTGTCCATGCCGCTGTAGGTGGCGCGGTACTCGGCCGAGGTCGAGAAAGCCGCCGAGATCTTCTGGTAGCCGGCCGGGTCGTTCTGCAGCGTGCTGGCCCAGAAGCTCAGGCCGGCCGGGTCCGCCGGGCGGCTGAAATATGCCACATACAGTTTCTGTACTTCGTTGATGTAATCAGTTGCCATCACGGCCTCCTTGTCGAATAAGTGAACAAAATATACCGTAACCAAAAAATCAACGTCGCAATTTACTCATCTGTGCGCAGGTAATTTCTTCAAGAAAATCAATGACATACAGAAATCTGTTGCAGTGAAGTATGGGCCCGAAAGCCCTTTTCGGCCCTCTGCAATGGATGAGCAAGGCAGGCTGAAAACCGGCTGCCATGCGGCTTCCAGCGGCTTGGCAGGGGCCACCGCCGCGGCCCGGAGGGCCAGCTGCTGCACCCCTAAAAAATGCTTAGTTGAAAGAAACCGGACGAGCGCACACCTGCCCGGCAAAGCTGCCGCTGGGTAAGATGTGGTAACAGGGAGACAAGACGGGCCGGCGAATGCCGGCCCGGGGAAGATCAGCGGAAGTACTTTCGCAACTAGCGGAAATACGCCGCGATCTCGCGGATTTCCTGGCTGCCGATATTGCCGGCCAGGCCGCGCAGGCGCAGCGTGGCGATCAGGTAGGCATAGCGTGCCTGGGCCAGGTCGCGCTGGCTGGTGAACAGCTGCTGCTGGGCGTTGAGCAGGTCGAGGTTGATGCGCACCCCGCCCTTGATGCTCTGCTCGGTGGCAGTCATCAGGAGCCTGGCCGATTCCACCGCCTTGACCAGGGCATCGATCTTGCGCACGCTGCTCAGTGCCTGGCTGTGCGCGCGGCGCAGGTCGACCGTGACCTTGTCGGTGCGTGCCTCCAGATCGGCGCGGGCGCGTTCGTAGCCGGCCGCGGCCTGGCGCGTCTGCGCGTTGATGGCGCCGCCCTGGTACAGCGGGATGTTCACCTGCACGCCGAGGGCGCGGTTGGTGTTTTCCTCGCCGAGCGAGTTGAGACTTTCGTTGTTGCCCTTGCTATAGGTGCCGACGAAGTCCACGCGCGGCATATGCCCGGCACGGATGCGGCCGATGTCCAGGCGCGCGTTCTCGACGCCGAGGCGGGCCGCGGCCAGCTCGTTGTTGTTGGCAAGGACCAGCTTCTGCCATTCCTCGAACGAGGCCGGCGAGATCTGCGTGGGGCGGAAGTCGTCGGACAGGCGGTCGAGCGTGCCGGGGTCGCCGCCGATCACACCTTCGAGCACTTCGCGCTGGGCCTTGGCATTGTCCTGGGCCTCGATCAGCGCAGCCTCGGCCAGGTCGAGCCGGGCCTTGGTCTCGAGCATGTCGGTGCGGGTGCCCTCGCCCTTCTCGAACAGGCGCTCGTTGACCTTCTGCTGTTCGGCATACATGTCGCGCTGCACGCGGGCGAGCGCCACCTGGTCGTCGGCGAACAACGCGTCCATGTAGGCGCTGGCCACGCGCACCGCCACCTCGTTGGTGTCGGCCTCGAACTGCTCGGCGCCCTGCGCGGTCTGCACCTTGCCCTGGCGGTAGCGCTGGATCGCGTCCATGTTGAAGATCGACTGGCGCATCTGCACCACCGACGAGCGGCTGATGTAGCGCGGGTGCGTCAGCCTGGACACGGGATTGCCGGCCAGGTCGGTGCCGGTGGTTTCGCGGTCCACCACGTTGCGGCTGCCATTGAAGCTGGCACTCACGCTCGGCAGCAGGCCGGAACGGCCCAGGATGCGGTTTTCCTTGGCCGCCTCGTTCGCATAGAAGCCCATGCGGTAGGTCGGGTCGTTCTTCAGCGCGGCCTCGTAGGCCTGCTGCAGGCTGACCGCGCCGGCATTGCCGGCCGCGGCCACCAGGGCCGCCGCGAGCGCGCAGGCGCGCAGCAGGCCGGGTTGGCGTTTCGACAGTCGGCTCACGCTCAGTCCTCGCTCATCGACGACTGCGCGCGGTCCATGACCGGCTTGAGCAGGTAGTTCATCATGGTGCGCTCGCCGGTCTTGACGAACAGTTCCACCGGCATGCCCGGGATGATGTTCAGCTTGTTCGCCGCGATCTTCTTGGCGCCCGCCGGCGTGACCTTCACGCGCACCGTGTAATACGGCATGCCGCTCTGCTGGTCGACCAGCCGGTCGGCCGAGACCTGGCTCACTTCGCCTTCGATGTGCGGAGTCTTGTTGGCGTTAAACGCCGAGAACATCAGCTCTACCGGCAGGCCCGGGTGGACCTTGTCCACCAGGTTGACCGGCAGCTGGCCCTCGACCACCAGCGGATCGTCGCTCGGCACGATGTCCATCATCTTGAAGCCGGCCGGCACCACGCCGCCATTCGTGAACACCGCGAGGCCGACCACCACGCCGTCCGCCGGCGCCTTCACTTCCACGCTCTGCAGCTCGAAGCGCTGGGCGTCCAGGCGCGCGGCCAGGGCCTGGGCTTCCTTCTGGGTCTCGGTCAGGGTGGTGCGCACTTCCTTCTGGTAGTCCTGCAGGCGCTGCGCGCGGCGCAGGCCCAGTTCCAGCACCTGGCGCTGGGCCCGGCCGATGTTGCCGATGTCTTCGGAAATCGCGCCGCCCAGCTGGGCATAGGTACGTTCGAGGTCGAGCAGGCGGTTGCGGGCGACATAGCCTTCCTTGGCCAGGTCGCGCATGCCGGACAGCTGTTCCTTCAGCAGGGTAACCTGCTCCTTCTTGCTGTCGCGTGATTCCTGCAGGCCCTGGATCTGCAGCTTGAGGCCGGCGATGTTCTCGTCGATGCTGCCCTGCTCGTTCTGCAAGGACATCTGGCGCGAGATCAGCAGCTGCTCCTGCAGGCTCATGATCTCGGCGACGCGCGCATCGCTGCGGCGCGCCTTGAGCTCGGCGGGGAAGTCGATGCTGCGGCGGTTGGCCATCTCGGCCATCAGGCGCGCCTCGACCGCACGCGCGGTGATGTACTGCCCTTCGGTCATCTCGAAGGCCGAGCGCGCCATGATCGGGTTCATGCGCGCCAGCACCTGGCCGCGCTTGACCCGGTCGCCGTCCTTGACGAGGATTTCCTGGACCGTACCGCCGCCCTGGTGCTGGACCGCCTGGCGGTTCGATTCCTTGGCCACGGTGCCCGACAGCGGCACGCCCTTGTCCAGCGGCGCCAGCAGCGCCCACAGCATGAAGCCGCAGAAGCCCACCAGCACCACGATCCAGCCGACGCGCGCGTAGCGGCGCGCGTCGGTGTTTACTTCGAGCGGGGTCGCGTCGTGCGCGACGACGTCCGCGGTGTCGTTCTTGAGTAGTTTCATCAGTTGCCTTCTCCGGTCGCTGCGTTCGCGCCGGCCCCTGCCGCTTCCGCCTGGGCGCGCTGCTGCGCAGCCTGCTGTTGTTGCTGGGCCTGGGCCGCCTGCTGCTGCGCCTGTGCGGCCTGCACGGCCTGCTGCTGTGCCAGCATGGCCTTCTTGTTCGCTTCCTGCAGTGCGCTCATCACTTCATTGGTCGGGCCGAACATCTGGGCCGTGCCGTCGCGCATCAGGAGCAGTTTGCTGGTCACGCTGAGTGCGCTGGTGCGGTGGGTGATCAGGACGATGGTCTTGCCGCGCTGGCGCAGGTCGAGCACGGCCTGCACCAGTGCCTGCTCGCCGATGTCGTCCAGGTTCGAGTTCGGCTCGTCGAGCACGATCAGCGAAGGGTCGCCGTACATCGCGCGGGCCAGCCCGATGCGCTGCTTCTGGCCTCCCGACAGGCCGGCGCCGCCGTCGCCCAGCTTGGTGTCATAGCCTTCGGGCATATGCAGGATCATGTCGTGCACGCCGGCGCGCTTGGCGGCCAGCACCACCTTGTCGGCATCGATCTCGCCGAAGCGGGCGATGTTTTCACTCACGGTACCGCTGAACAGCTCGATGTCCTGCGGCAGGTAGCCGATGTAGGGGCCGAGCTCGCCCTTGTTCCACTGGAAGATGTCGGCGCCGTCGAGGCGCACCTTGCCCATGGTTGCCGGCCAGACGCCGACCAGCAGGCGCGCCAGGGTCGACTTGCCGGAACCGCTCGGGCCGATCACGCCCAGCACGTCGCCGGGATTGATGCCGAAGCTCAGGCCTTTCACGACCGGAATGCGCGAACCCGGCGGGCCGGCGGTCACGCCCTCCACTGCCAGGGCGCCCAGCGGCTTGGGCAGCGGCATGCCGGCGTCGCGCGCCGGGTTCGCTTCCAGCAGCCTGCTCAGGCGCTCGAAGGCGCTGCGGGTCGTGCTCCACGATTTCCACACCGCGATCACCTGCTGCACCGGGGCCAGCGCACGGCCGACCAGGATCGAGGCGGCGATCATCATGCCGGGAGTCATCTTGTTTTCGAGGACCAGCAGCGCGCCGAAACCGAGCACCAGCGACTGCAGCGAGACCTGCACGAACTTGGTGGCGGAGGATACCTGCGCCGCCTTTTCGCTGGCTTCGGCCTGCAGCTGCAGGAACTTGCCGTGCGTCTTGTACCAGCGGCCGATCAGGTTCGGCAGCATGCCCATCGACTCGATGACTTCGGCATTGCGCAGGTTATTGGTGGCCATCGTGGTCGAGGCGATCGCCATGCTGTTGGCTTCGGTCAGCGGCGCCTTGGTGACGCGTTCGTTGACGTAGGCCAGGATCACCAGGACGATCGTGCCGCCCAGAGCGAAGAAGCCCAGGGCCGGCGAGAAGAAGAAGATGACGATCAGGTAGACCGGGAACCAGGGCGCGTCGAAGAAGGCGAACAGGCCGTTACCGGTCAGGAACTGGCGCAGCGTGGTCAGGTCGCTGAGCGCCTGGCCGGCATTGCCGCCCGCCTGCTTCAGGTTCTGCTCGAAGGCGGCGGTGTACACGCGCTTGTTCATGGTCATGTCGAAGCGGGCGCCGACGCGCACCAGCACGTAGGAACGCACCAGCTCGAGGCCGACCATCAGGAGGTAGGCGCCCAGCATCAGCACGGTCAGCATCACCAGGGTCAGCTCGTTCCGGCTGGCCAGCACGCGGTCGTAGACCTGCAGCATGTACAGCGAAGGCACGAGCATGAGCAGGTTGGTGATCGCGCTGAAGGTGCCGACGGTCCAGAACGTGCTCTTGAAAGCGAGCAGTGCCTGTTCGATCTCGTTTTTCTTGTTGAAGAGTTTGGTATTCATCAGTGAGAGTAGACGCCAAGAGTGCCGCTTCCCTTCCCGACAAGACAAGCGGCCTCATCAGGAGAAACGGCGAGACATTATCGCTCAATTTCTTCGCCGGATGTGATGCACATCACAAAATTGGGGGCAAATCCCCCTCTGCGTGGTGTGTAGTCCACGCGAAGGGATGCGCTTGATGCCAGGCGCATAAAGAAACGGCGCCGCAATTCGTTTGCGGCGCCGTGTGCCCGGTTAGGTAAGCTCAGGCGCAGGCGCCCAGTGCGCGCAGGATCGGCAGCTTGGTATCCCGGAACACCTCGGCCTGTGCGAGCAGCTCCGCCACCTGCTCTTCGGGCGTCGCCAGGGCCTTGCCGTCCTTGAGCACTTGCTGGTTTTGCTGGACCAGGAGGTTCTGCACGTAGTCGACCCAGGCCTTGACGTCGGCCAGGCCGATGTCGCGCGCCAGCAGGAACAGCTGTTCGATGCGCGTGGCGGCGACGCCACCGCCGGTGAGCGGCGCGGCCAGCGCTCCCACCGTGTTCGACGCACGCGCGATACCGCACAGCTTGCGGTTGAGCCTGATGGAAGGCTCCCTTGCGGCGGCAACCGTCGCCTCGTCCTGCACCGGCTGCAGGACGGCCTGGCCGATCAGGATCATCATCACCTGCATCAGCTGCGGGAAGCTCACGCGGTCGCGCAGCGCATGTTCGATCTCGAGGAAGCTGCGCGGCTGGTGGTCGGCCAGGACGTCGATGACCGGGCCGTAGATGTCCGGAGTCAGTTCGGCTTCGCCCAGCACGCCGGTCACTTTCAGCTTCACGCTGGAAGCGGGCACCACCAGGACGACCCGCTGGCTCCTGATCAGTTCATTGCGCTCGAAGGGCGGCACGGTGCGCGCACCGCGCACCCAGTAATCTCGGCGGAACTGCTGGTTGACGAAGAAGTCGCGCACGGTCTCACGGAAGTTGCGGTCGGGAATCTCGGCCAGCATCTGTTGCTGCTCGGCGTTGAGGTTGATGGCGTCGATATGGTCCAGGTAGTGGGCCGAACAGACATAGGACAGCTTGGCGTCACCCAGCCAGCCCTGCATGCGCGAGAAGGACATCGGCATCCAGTCGCGGTTGAAGTATTCGTGCGCCAGGTAGGCGCGCGGCTGCTTGCCGATTTGCTCGAGGCGCTTTTCGACCTGGGGATTGGCGCGCGCGAACTGCGAGGCCGTGCCCAGTACCTTCTGGGCGAAGGCCAGCGAGGCGTCGATGCGCGGCACGATGCCCGTACCCGGCACACCCATCAGCTCGGCGTGCTCGGTGAGCAGGTCACGCAGCGGCGCCATGGCCGCCCAGCCGGGCTGGGTGTTGTAGCTGATGTAGAGGACGCCGCCGACCTTCAGCTTGCGGCGCAGGAAATCGACGATGACGGCCCGGTTCTCGTCCGAGATCCAGCTCCAGATGCCGTGCAGGCCGATGTAGTCGAAGTCGGGCAGGTCCGGACGGTTGCAGAAGGCGTCGAAGGACTCGTCGAACAGCTGGGCTCCTGATCCGGCGGCGCCCGCCAGTTCCTGCGCGAAGCCGGCCTGGGCGGGATTGAAGTCGGTGCCGTGCCAGCGGGTTACCGAAGTCGCGGCGTGGACGTTGACGCTGACGCCCTGGCCAAAGCCGAGTTCGCAGGCCGCGCCGACCTGGGGAAACGCGAAACCGGCATTCAGGAAGGCAAGCTTGATGCGCTCTGGATTCAATTCGGCGTAATAGCCGTAGGTATAACCAATGTCCGCCACATAGCCTTCGGTCCAGTCTGACATCACCCCTCCATGCGTGTTTAGGAACACAGCATGGTAGCACTGCTTGATGTGGCAATGATCAGCCCGAAACGACATTTACTGGCAACGGAAAAGAAAAAACCCCGCAAGCGCGAGCCTGCGGGGTTTTGCTTCGGAAGCAGCCTGCTTGCACGGGCTGCCTGCCGGAGGGTATTACACCAGGAAGAAGCTGTCGGTCGCGCCGATTTCGCCGATCTGGGTCACGCCGGTGATGCCGACCAGCTTGACTGCCAGGTCGGTACCCAGGCCGCCTTGCTGGAACACGTAGCTGTTGCCCAGGTATTCGAAGACGACGACTTCGCCAGCAGCGTCGGCAGCAGCGTCAGCGATTGCGAACGCAGCGCCCAGGTCAGCAGGACCAGCGCCGTTGAAGGTCAGCACGCCCTTGCTGATGGTACCGCGGGTTTCAGCAGCGTTAGCGTTGGCAACGCTACCGCCAGCGAACACCAGGGTGTCAGCGTCAGCCTGAGCAGCAGCAGCAGCGGTTGCGTCGGTACCGACAGCAGCAGCAGCACCCTTCTCGAAGCCCGACACTTGCTCAGCAGCAGCAGCGGTCGAGGTACCCGTCACGGTGACAGCGTCAATACCGACACCCAGCTTGATGGTGCCGCCGTCAGCGACGTCGTTGGTGCCCACGGTGATGCCACCGGTAGCAGCCGACGCATCGATGGTTGCCAGCTTGGTGATATCGACACTGCCGATCACCAGGTGCTGAGCACCGCTCACGGTGATCGAAGCCAGCTTAGCGCCAGTGGTGGTGATCTCGTTGAACGCGTTCGCGCCGCCCGACACGACTTCCAGCGACGTTGCGTCAGCAGCGTTGATGGTCAGCTTGGTATAGTTGTCAGCGGTCAGGGCCAGAGCGCCTTCACCGGTGACGTCAGCCAGGTACGAGGTATCGAACACAGCCTTGACCGAGGTAGCGTTGGTGGTGACTGCGCCGGTCACGGTTTCGCCGGTGGCGTTGCCAGTGGTACGGGTTTCGTCAGCGTCGACGGTGACGGTCAGCGCGCCAGCGGTCTTCTGGTTGACGGTCAGGGTCGAGCCAACCATGTCGGCGGTGACACGGACGCCCACGCCTGCACCAACGTTGGTCAGGATTGCGCCGGTACCCACGGTGCCCGAAGCGATGAACTCGGTCACGGTGTTCTTGGCCGACAGGATGTCGACGTCCAGGGTTTGGCCCAGGTTAGCAGCATCGAACAGGTCGAAGTTGCTGAACGCGCCGATGTTGGCCGAACCGACCAGATTCAGCGCCAGGGTGTCGACGCCCGCGCCGGCATCGATCACGTCGCCAGCCTGGATGGCAACGCCACCGGTGGTCTTGAACACGTCAGCGCCGTCGCCCAGGTTCACGGTCAGCTTGCCGGTGTTACGGGCAGCGATCGTGACGGTATCGTCGCCTGCGCCTGCATCGACGGTGACTTCGCCGTCGCCGCTGGTGTTGACGGTGATGGTATCCTTGCCGGCGCCGGTGGTGACGGTTGCGCTGACTGCGGCAACAGTGGCAGTTGCCTTCAGGGTTGCAGCGCCCAGGGTCACGACGTCTGCTGCGCCGCCGGTGGTGATGCTGGTCGTTTCTGCGTCGCCGATGAAGGTGATCGCGCCGGTCGAACCTGCTGCGTTCACGGTGGTGACCTTCTTGGTCGCTGCCGATGCACCGTCATTGATGGTCAGGGTGGTGGCCAGTGCCGAGTTCACGGTCACGGTTTGCGCATCCTTGACAGCGGTCACGCCCAGTGCCAGGGTGGCAGCAGGAGCGGCAGAAGCGGTATCGGCTTTAGCGATCGTGCCCGACACGTTCACGGTCGAGGTGCCGGTGGTATTCAGACCGACGACGTTGCTGGTGGCGTTGCCCTTGACTGCGTCCAGGGCGATGTTTGCCGAAGCTGCGCCGCTGGCGGCTGCCACGGTGACAGGTGCAGCACCGTCCAGGGTCAGGCTGCGGAAGCCGGCAGTGGTGGTAGCCGCCAGGCCGGACACGCCAGCAGCGTTGGCGCTGCCGATCTGCCAGATCTGGGTTGCGCCAACGAACTGGCTAGCAGCGACACCAGCACCGGCACCGAACTCGGCGCCAGCGGCGTTGAACAGGTTGACGGTTTCGATGTTCTTGACCGATGCCGAAGCCGGCAGGCTGGTGTTGACGCCTGCGGCGGTGTACACGTTCAGGGTATCGGTGCCTGCGCCGCCGTCGATGCTGTCGAACTCGTTCAGGGTGATGGCAGGCTGACCGTCGGCGCCGACGTTGCGTGCATTGAAGGTATCGTTAGCCGAAGTGCCGACCAGGGTCTCAACACCGGCGCCCACGACAAAGGTCTGGCCCACGACTGGCGGGTTGGTGACGCCTTCGACGGTGCCGTTCAGGGCTGCCGGCTCGATAGCGGCCTTCAGTTGTGCATCGGTGGTGATGCCAGCCAGCCAGGTCTTGGCGGCGTTGTTGGCGGCGGTACCGTTGTAGCCGATCATTTCAGCCGAGGTGTCCAGGGCAGCGGTGAAGGCGGTAGCAGCAGCGACCTTGCTGTTGTAGGCGACCAGGTCGGTGCCTTGTGCGCCCGAAGCGATGGCGGTCACAGCGTTGTCGATGGTGAAGTTGTTGTTCAGCAGGCCCTGGCCCCAGAAGGTCAGTGCAGCTGCTTCGGCAGGACGGCCGAACAGGTTCTTGTAGATGGTGTCGATGATCTGGTACGAGCTTTGACCAGCGAAGGTATCTTTGTACTCTTGGGAAGCTGCGAAGGCGCGCGAGACTGCAACGGTGCTGCCTTTTGCGTCGGTGACGACTTTTTCCCAGTAGGCCAGGCCAGCAGCGTCAGCAGGACGGCTGAAGTAAGCGACGTACAGCTTTTGTACTGCTTCGGTATAAACACCCATTTATTGCTCCTAAGTTTCGGTCAAGTTTAAATTTGCAGTCGCACTTCTCGACTTCTGCAATCCAACGGGGCGAATCATGACAGACGGCACTTGCACACTTATGTGACGGTCATCACACGAGTCCACAATTTTTTGTATGCCAGTTGTAACGTTCTACCTTTGTTGTTGGTCGAGCATTATCAGAGAACCATTGAGCTTACGCAAGATCGTATTGCGTCTCCCTCGATACAGCGCAAAAAATATGGAGCTGCAGAGGGAACACGGGTGAAAATACAGTTTGTTTCACTCAATCAGCATATCTGCCGAGAGAATTGGTGAGTATGTATATAGTTGAGGTCCGCTTACATCTTGAAACAAAGATGTTTAATAGACGCTAGAAATAAAAACCCGGCTGACGCCGGGTTCTTTAATTATTTTCAAGACTGCGCTATTTGCCCCAGAAGGTCACGCCATTGGCCTTGCGTTCGTCATCCAGCCGGCGATCAAACAGGTAGGCTGCGCTGCCGCCATCGGCATTGCTCAGTACCCCGTGAATCTTCATGTTGTTGGCGTCCGGACGGGCGGCGAGATCGTAGTCGTTCGTGCTGAAGTGCCCGCTCGGCGCGATACTGCTCTCCGCTTTCATCCTGAAGGTTTCGGTGCCGCTCACCAGGTCGAAGCTCGTGACGAAGCTGGCCTTGCCGAAATCGACGTCGAGCAGGCCGTTGCGCAGCTGCGCCATCGTCACCTGGTTGGTCGGCTCATGGCGGATCGATGCTTCGCCTCCCTTCAGCACGAAACTCGCGCTGCCGCGCTCGGGCGCCACGTAATCGCGGCCGGCAGTGCGGAAAATGACATACGAGTCGCCGATGAGGCGTTCGGCCCGATCCGGTGCGCTGAAGGAAATCGTGGCCGGCTTGTCGGCCAGCGCCACCCAGCGCCCCCACTGGAGGGCGCGCTCGGGCAGTTGCGGCACCTGCGGCTCGGCCGGCTTTTCTTCGGGCGGCACGCCCACCACCGGCGGCGTGGTCGGCGGCATCGTGATCGGAGGACCCGGTGGTTGCTGGTTCTGATTCTGGCTCACCAGTTTTTCGAGCGTGTCGGTCTTGCGCCCGTCGAGGACCGGCACGGCGGTGCCGCTGCCGCTCTTGAGGGCCACCGGCTCGTCCGCGCGCGGCGGCGCCACCTGGTCCGGACCGCTGCCGTTCGATTGCACCAGTTGCGGCGCGGTATCGCCGCGCTTGACCTGGAGCAGCTGGCCGCGCTGGCCGGCGAACAGTTCGCGGCTGGCCGCGCCTTCGCAAGGGCCGCCGCCTTCCGGACTGCAGTTGCCGGCAAAGCCGCTCACCACCACGCCGCCGGTCAGCACGGCGACGCGCGAGGTTTCCTGGTCGGTGTAGACAGTAAAGTCGGTGCCGCGCACGCCGATCGCCGCCACCGGGGTATTGAAGCGGAAGTTCTGGCGCGCCAGCTTGACGGCCTCGCCCGACTTGCTGCGTGCCACACCGCTGATGAGTTCCAGCTTGATGCGGGTATTCGCCGGGTTCTTCTGGTCGACGCGGTAGGAGACGATCTTCGCCTTCGTGTTCGGGCGCAGGATGAACAGGCCGTTGTCGATCGTCTTCACATAGAGGAAGCCATCCTTGCCGGTACTCAGGAGCTCGCCTTCCTGCACCGGCGTGCCTTCGGCGCCGGCCTTGTCGGCCACCTGGGCCGCACCGGCGGCAAAGATGACCTTGCCGGCTTCGGCTGCCTGCGCCCCGAAGGCGATGGCAAGCGAGCTGATGATGAGTATTGGACGCAACATGGTTTCCCCCCGGGGTTTTCCCCTTTTCGCGCTATTATCCGGGCCGAACGCGGCCTGTTCCGTGACAGCCGTCACATTTTAAAGCAAACTCATGTGCTATCCGCCCTGCTTACAATTCGTATCACTTGCCCTCTAAGCAACTCTTTAGCGTTATACTGTTCGTTTCCCTTCATTAATAGCTCTTCCGTTACGGCGTGGCCGAATCCCCTTCCACCATGAGCAACCGCATGCTGGCCCCGCGCCGGCAGGCAGCATTGGCGCGCACGGCCATCGCCGTCGTGGCGGTGCTGCTGACCGTGCTCGTGCAATGGGGTCCGTCTCTTGGCATGTCGTATTTCAGCAACATCTCTTTCGGAAGCGAGCTCCTGCGCGACCAGTTCATCCGTTGGCAGGCCAGTGTCGAGACGGAACCGCGCATCCTGGTCGTGGACATCGACGAGGCCAGCCTGGCGGCGGAAGGCGCGTGGCCGTGGTCGAGCACCCGCATCGCCGACCTGGTGGAGATCCTGCTCAGCCGCTATGAAGCGAAGGGCGTGGCGCTCGACATCGTGCGTCCGGAAGCGGGGGACGCCGAGGGCGACCTGCGCCTCAAGATGCTGGCCACCCATGGCCCGCTGGTGCTGGGCCAGGCCTTCGACTACGACTACGAGAACAAGCGTCCCGAGCCCCTGCGCGACGGCGTGCTGGCCGGCGCCCTGCCCCGATTGCAGCCGAAAGCCCGGCAGGCCGACGGCTACATCGCCAACCATGCAGGCTTCGCGGGCGCCCGTCACGTCGGCAACATGGGCTTCGTGCCCGCCAAGGATGGCGTGCTGCGCCACGTGCCGCTGGTGACGCGTTTCGAAGGCCGCGACTATCCGTCCCTGGGGCTGGCGCTGGTGGCCTGCTGCAGCGGCGCACCCCTGCCCCCGATCCCGGATGCGGACCACATGCGGATTCCCTTCAAGCGCGACTGGAATGCCTTTACCCTGGTCAGCGCCACCGACATCCTGAACGAAGTCATCGAGCCGAACAGCGCCAAGGGCCGGCTGGTGCTGGTCGGCTCGTCCTCGCTCGGCCTGGGCGACCGCGTCACCACCCCGCACGCGGCCAAGCGCCCGGGCCTGGGCGTGCAGGCCGAGATCCTGTCCGCCCTGCTCGACCGCCAGGCCGGCAAGGCGCCGGCGCCATGGCCGGGCCGCCTGGCCGCCTGCGCCTTCGCCCTGCTGGCGGCGCTGCTGGCCACCTTCGCCTTCCCGCGTCTGCCGGCCTGGGCCAGCGTGGCGCTGCTGGGCGTGGTGTCGGCCCTGTGGCTGGGCGCCGCCTATGAAATCGCGCCGCACGACCCGCTATTCTCGACCACCGCGCCGCTGCTGACCAATATGTTCCTGCTGGCCGTGGCCGTGCCCTACCAGTGGCAGATGGCGCAGCGCCGCTCGCGCCACCTGCTCGGCACCCTGCGCCAGTACGTGGCGCCCTCGGTGGTGCGCGAGCTGCTGCGCAGCGACCTGGCCGACCCGCTGGCGCCGCGCCAGCTCGACGTCACCACCCTGATCGCCGACATGGAGGGTTACACCACCCAGGTCGAATCCTTATCGATGGAAGAATCGGCGCGCCTGACGCGCGATTTCCTCGACTGCCTGACCGAGCCCGTGATCTCCGGCGGCGGCACGCTCGACAAGTACACCGGCGACGGCCTGGTGGCCTTCTGGGGCGCGCCGCTGCCGATCGAGCAGCATGCCGACCTGG
This sequence comes from Telluria sp. ZB4P36, assembly GCF_059685865.1. NCBI lineage: Bacteria > Pseudomonadati > Pseudomonadota > Betaproteobacteria > Burkholderiales > Oxalobacteraceae > Telluria > Telluria sp. ZB4P36. The sequence continues at coordinate 36,853 of NZ_JCASIE010000005.1, read as the reverse complement.
CGCTGGATGCGGCGCGCGCCATCGTCGAGCGGGTCGAGGCGCTGTCGCGGGTGCGCGAAGCGGCCGGGCATCCGCCGCTGCGGGTGCGCATCGGCATCGAGAGCGGCCCGGCGGTCGCCGGCGACTTCGGCACCTCCTTCCGCAGCATCTATACGGCCGTGGGCGACAGCGTGAACACCGCGTCGCGCCTGGAACAGGCCGCGCGCGACTTTCCGCACGATGTGATCGTCGGCGCCGGCACCGTCGACCGCGCGCTGCGCCACCGCTTCATCGCGCTGGGCGAGCGGCGCCTGCGCGGCAAGGGCAAGGCGACCGCACTGTACACGCCGGCGGACTTCCCGCGCTCGCGCGTCGCCATCGCGAATCTAGCCGACCTGGCCGCGCCTGTGGCAGCCAAGGGCAGTTCATGAAGTCCATGTCGCTGCGCGCCTGGTGCGCGCTTTCCTTCCTGCTGGCCGCCGCTGGCGCGCGTGCCGGCGAGCCCCAGGCCGCTCCCGGCGAAGACCTGTACCTGCAGGCCCTGCAGTCGATCGCGGAAGGCCGTCGCACCGATGCGACCGCCGAGCTCCGGCGCGCCATCGCGCAGTCGCCCAGCCACGCCGGCGCCTGGCTCGAGCTGGCCCTGACCCACTGCGCGCTCGGCAATTCGGACGAAGCCGAACGCCTGTTCGCCATCATCGAGACCCGCTTCAATCCTTCGCCGGCGCTGCTGGAACTGATCGCCGAAACGCGCGAACAGGGCTGTTCGCGCTGGGACGTGTTCGCGAGCGGCGTGCTGACGACCAGCCGCGGTTTCGACCAGAACGTCAACCAGGGCGCGCGCACCACGCGCTACGTGGTCGATGCGCCCGGCGGCCAGGTGGAATACGAGCTGTCGGGCGACTTCACCCCACGCAGCGACCAGTACACCCAGCTCGCGGGCGAGTACATGCGCGAAGTGACGCCCAACGGCATGCTCGGCTTCGTGCAGTACCAGGTGCGCCACAACGACAGCCTGCACCAGTACGACACCAGTTCGCTGTTCACCGGCCTGGAAGCGCCCTACCGCTGGGGACGCTGGCGCATGCGCGCCACCGCCACGCTCGGCCTGGTGACCCTGGGCGGGCAGCTCTACCAGCGCCAGGCCCAGCTGCAGGCGCGCGTGGTGCCGCCGCTGCGCCTGCCCACGGGCACGCAGTTCAACGTGGTGGCGGCGCTCACCCGGAACAGCTTCCCGGCGCTGACCAACTTCGATTCGAGCACGCAGGAGCTGCGCGGCCACCTGTCCTGGCGCGGCGGCGACAGCTATGCGAGCGCCACGCTCGGCTACCTGAACGACCATGCGCTGGCGCATCGCCCGGGCGGCGACCGCAAGGGTTCCTTCGCCAACCTGCTGCTGCGGCGCCACCTCGGGCGCGGCATCAGCACGGAACTCGGCTACTCGCGCCAGACCTGGAACAGCAGCCGCGCCTATTCGCCGGGCCTGATCGACCAGGTGCGCGAGCAGGCCACCCAGGTCGCGCGCGCCAGCGTGAGCTATGCGCTCAGCAAGCAGCATGCACTGGTGCTCGATGCGCGCGTGGTGCGCAACCGCGAGAACATTTCGATCTTCCAGTACAACAACCGCCAGCTGCAGCTCAGCTGGCAATGGCAGCTGCCGTAAACCCATGGCCCCATTACAAAAAAACCGCACGCTCGAGGCGGCAATCGCTTCCCACGACAACGGCTTCAACCTGGTGCGCCTGGTGTGCGCCCTGCTGGTGGTGGTGTACCACACCTGGATGATGAACCGGGCCGCGCCGCATGCCGATCCCCTGACCCGGCTGCTGGCGCCGAACACCGACCTGGGCGCGCTCGCGGTCGGCGTGTTCTTCGTCATCAGCGGCATGTTCATCGCGCGCAGCTGGATGGGCGACCCGCACCTGGGCCGCTTTGCCCTGCGCCGGGTGGCGCGCATCGTGCCCGGCCTGTTCGCCTGCCTGTTCATCAGCACGGTGGCGGCGGTGGTGTTCTTTTCTGCGCCCGGCTGGCGCGGCCTGCTCGATGCCGCCCCCTGGCGCTTCATCTTCGGCAACACGGTGCTGCACGGGCTGGTCTACAACATTCCGGCCGAGGAATTGCGCATCGCGGGCGTGCTCGGCGGCCAGGACCTGAACGGCCCGCTATGGACCCTGTACTGGGAAGGCCGCATGTACGTGATGGTCGCCCTGATCGGCCTGGCCGCCGCCCTGCCCCTGCGCAGCTGGATGCGCGGCGCCGCCCTGTTCCTGCTGCTGGCGGCCAACCTGTTCCCGCAGGTGGCCGGCGGCTACCTGTGGGAAGTGCGCATGTGGTCGCTGTTCCTGGTCGGGATGCTGCTGCAGACCCTGGCGCCGGAGCTGCGCATCGGCTGGCGCCACGCCGCCTGCGCCCTGGCCCTGCTGCTGCTGAACTGGACCAGATCGAGCGCGCTCACGCCGAGCCCCCTGACCTGGTTCGGCATCGCGCTGCTGGCGGGGACGCTGGCCCTGTGCGTCGGCAGCCTGCGCATGCCGTGGGCGCCCCACGTGCAGCGCCACGACTACTCCTACGGCATCTATATCTGGCACTGGCCGGTCATCATCATGCTGCGCGAGGTCCTGCCGCCGCTAGGTCCATTGGCGTTGACGCTGGCCACGCTGGCCTTGGTGCTGCCGTTGTCCATGCTCAGCTGGCACCTGGTCGAACGGCCGGCGCTGGGCGCCGCGCGCCGCTGGCTGAAGCGCCGTACGCCGCAGGCGGTGGCGGTCGCGGCCTGAACCCACCCTGCATGAACTGACACGTCTGTACGCGTTTTCGCTGGACCGGAGGCGTGGCGCGCTTCTAAGATCGGAGCTCCTGAACAATTTGGACACCCGATCATGGCCCGACCTGTCACGCTGCTGTTCGCCTTCCTGTTTTCCACCGCTGCCGGCGCGCAGCAGCCCGACTTCGACCCGAGCAGATACAAGGGTCCGGCGCGCGGGCCGGCGAACGAGGTGATGGTGCTGGGCAGCTCGCACCTGTCGCAGCTTCCGAAGAACTTCGATCCGGCCGGCCTGCGCCCCCTGCTCGACCGCCTGGCCGCATGGCAGCCGCAGGCGATCGCCATCGAAGCCCTGTCGGGGCCGCAGTGCGATTTCATGCGCCGCTTCCCGCAGCGCTACCAGGACAGCATCGACACATACTGCGCGAACTCGGACCCGGCGCCGGCCCGGGCGGCGACCGGCCTCGACGTACCGGCCGCCACCGCAGCGGCCCAGGCGCTGCTGGCGGCCTGGCCCGCCGCACCCACGCCCGCCCAGCGGCGCCGGCTGGCGGCAGTCTTCCTGGCGGGCGGCGAGCCGGCTTCCGCCGTGGTGCAGTGGCTGCGCCTGCCCGAGGCCGAGCGCCGCGCCGGCGACGGCCTGGACGCGGTGCTGGTCGAGCGGCTGAAGCGCCTGCAACAGAAGCGTGACGAAAGCATGCTGGTGGCGGCGCAACTGGCGGCGCGGCTCGGCCACGAGCGTGTCTACCCGATGGACGACCATACCGCCGACGGCCCCAGCGCGGACGAGAAGGCCGCCGGCGCCGCCATCTCGAAAGCCTGGGACAACCCGGCGACGAAGCAGCGGATGGCGGCCTCGGCCGAACTGGAAAAGCGCCTGGATACGGCGGAGGGCGTGCTGGCCCTGTACCGCGCAGACAATGCGCCGGGCGCCACCAAACTCGCCTTCGACAGCGATTTCGGCGCCGCGCTGGAAGAACCGTCGCCGCAGCGCTTCGGCCGCAACTACCTCGCCTATTGGGAAACGCGCAACCTGCGCATGGCCTCGAACATCCGCGAGGTGCTGGGAGACCGTCCCGGCATGCGCATGCTGGTCATCGTCGGCGCCTCGCACAAGGGCTACCTCGAAGCCTACCTGCACCAGATGCACGACGTGCGGATCGTCGACACCGGCCCGCTGCTGCGCTGATACCGGACAAGCGGGCGAGGCTTGCCAGCTTGACCACGCACCGTTGCTGGCACGCGCCATACCTGGCGCGCGCCGGCCCCAAACCCACCTTAAGCAGGCTCGACCGTATACAATCACGGCTGTCGGAATTCTAGAAGGGCAAGTCGATCGTGGTGGGAGACATGGTGTTGCTGGGCACGGCCGCGACCGCCGTTTGCGTGGGCTGCCTGGTGCCGAACCGCTGGCTTCCGCCTTTGCCGAACGATAAGTTCCTGCACTTCGCCAGCTTCGCCGTGCTGGCAATGCTGGCGCTACGCGTGGCCCAGGGGCCTGGCGAAGCGCTATTCTGGCTGCTGGGACTGCTCGTTGCGGGCTGGCTCATCGAATGCCTGCAGGCACTGGTGCCGGACCGCCGCTTCTGCTGGCGCGACATCGGGGCCAACGCGGCCGGCATCGCCTTCGCGGCAGTGGCCGCCCAACTCTACGTCACTTTCTTCTGAGGCCAGCCATTTCAGAACCTACCATGACCGCGACCGCCAAAACCGCCACCGCCCGCCGGGCTCCTGCCGTGAACGATGCCACGGCCGCGCCGGAAGAGCGCCAGGTGCAGGTCCACCTGCGCAAGATCCCGCTGCTGGCCGATCTGTCGGACGAGGAGATCATCCGGGTCAAGCAGGAGCTGCGCTTCCGCCAGTACGGCAAGCGCGACATCGTGCTGCAGAAGGGCGGGCACGGCGACGGCCTGATGTTCCTGCTCTCGGGCCAGCTGCAGGTGATCGACGTGACCGAAGACGGCCGCGCCATCGGCCTGCGCATGCTGGCGCCGGGCGACTTCTTCGGCGAGATCGCCCTGATCAACAACTCGACCCGCTCGGCCTCGGTGGTGGCGATGTCGGAAGCGCTGGTGGCCCTGCTGCCGGCCGCCACCGCCATGCACCTGTTCGCGCACTCGCCCTCGGTGGCGACCCACATGCTCAAGCACCTGGCGCAAAAGATCCAGCGCGACTCGGAATTCCGCTCGCTGCTGAGCATTAACAATACCGCCAAGCGCATCTACACCTACCTGGTGCTGATGCAGAAGAACAAGGAAAACGAGCCGGGCGCCCCCGCCGTGGTCGAGAACCTGCCGACCCACCAGGACATCGCCAACATGATCAACACCAGCCGCGAGACCGTGACGCGGGCGCTGACGGCGCTGGCCCAGCAGGGGATTGTGCAGAAGGATGCGCACCGCTTGATCATCGTGAAGCCGGAGGCTTTGCAGAAGCTGGTGCAGGGGTCCTGAACCCGGCCCAAGGCCGCGGCTGCGTGCTACATTATTGTCATGACGCCCCCCTTTTTGAAGGAGATGACAATGAGCACGATGACCGGCAACGGTGGCATGCAAGTCAAACCCAGCCTGGGCAAGAGCCTGCTGGTCGTGGCGCTGGTGACGGCGGCCATCCTGATGATCCCGCTCGTCGCGATGCAGTTCACCACCGAAGTGGCCTGGGACGGCAGCGATTTCATCGCCGCCGGCATCCTGCTGGCCCTGACCGGCCTGGTCCTGACCTTCGCCCTGCGCAAGGTCCGCACGGCGCAAGGCCGCCTGATCGCCATCGGCCTGATCGGCCTGGGCTTCCTGTATCTGTGGGCCGAAATGGCAGTCGGAATCTTTACCAACATCGGCAGCTGACAGTCTTGTGGATACGCGACAAGCGCATGACAAATTCCAATTGACTTAAGACAAGATGTTACACCTGTAACAATAGATTGGCTGTTGGATGAAGTATAATTTTGGGCTCATCCGGCTTAGCCAATCCATATGCAAATCACATTGACGCACCCGAGCGGGGCGCTGCCGACGCGGGCCGCCCCATGATCTCGCCCCTGATGCTGCGCGGCCTGTGGGCCTACCGCGGTTTCGTGCTGGGCAGCGTCAAACGCGAATTCCAGTCGAAATACGTGAATGCGATGCTGGGCGCCGTCTGGTCGGTGCTCAGCCCGCTCGCCATGATCCTCGTGTACACCGTGATTTTTTCCGAGGTCATGCGGGCCAAGCTGCCGGGCAACGACTCCGGCGCCGCCTATTCGATCTACCTGTGCGCCGGCATCCTGACCTGGGGCCTGTTCGCCGAGATCGTCGCGCGCGGCCAAAACATGTTCCTCGAGCAGGCCAACCTGCTCAAGAAAATCAGCTTCCCACGCATCTGCCTGCCGATCATCGTGGTGCTCAATGGACTGGTGAACTTCGCCATTATCTTCGGCTTATTTCTCGTCTATCTCATCCTCTCGGGGAACTTCCCGGGCATGGTGTTCTTCGCCATGATCCCGGTGCTGCTGCTGCAGATCCTGCTGGCCATCGGCCTCGGCATGGTGAGCGGGATCCTGAACGTGTTCTTCCGCGACGTCGGCCAGTTCGTGAGCATCGCGATGCAGTTCTGGTTCTGGCTGACCCCGATCGTCTATCCGGCCTCCATCCTGCCCGAAGAAGTGCGCCCTGTCCTGATCTACAACCCGATGGCGGCCGTGGTCGGGGCGCACCAGGCGATCCTGGTCGAAGGCCGCCTGCCCGACTGGAATGCGCTGATCCCGGCCGCCTTGATGGCCGTGCTGCTGTGCATCCTGGGCCTGCGCCTGTTCCGCAAGCGCTCCGGCGAAATGGTGGATGAACTCTGATGGGCACCATCGTCGTTTCCAAGCTGGGCAAGGCCTACAAGCAGTACCCGACGCGCTGGTCGCGCCTGGGCGAATGGCTGCTGCCGCTGCGCGGCCCGCGCCACAAGCTCAAGTGGGTGCTCACTGACGTCAGCTTCCAGGTGTCGCCGGGCGAAGCCGTCGGCCTGATCGGCATCAACGGCGCGGGCAAGAGCACGCTGCTGAAACTCATCACCGGCACCACCCAGCCGACCACCGGCGCCGTCTGGATGGAGGGCCGCGTGGCCGCCCTGCTCGAGCTGGGCATGGGCTTCCACCCCGACTTCACCGGACGCCAGAACGTCTACATGGCCGGCCAGCTGCTGGGCATGACGGTGGACGAGATCACGGCCCTGATGCCGCAGATCGAAGACTTCGCCGGCATCGGCGAGTACATGGACCAGCCGGTGCGGGTCTACTCGAGCGGCATGCAGATGCGCGTGGCCTTCTCGGTGGCCACCGCGCGCCGCCCCGACATCCTGATCGTCGACGAAGCCTTGTCGGTGGGCGACGCCTACTTCCAGCACAAGTCCTTCGACCGCATCCGCCAGTTCCGCAAGGAGGGCACCACCCTGCTGCTGGTCTCGCACGACAAGCAGGCGATCCAGTCGGTGTGCGACCGCGCCATCCTGCTCGACGGCGGACGGCTGGCCAAGGAAGGCAAGCCGGAAGAGATCATGGACTACTACAACGCCATGATCGCGGAACGCGAAAACGAAACCGTCAGGCTCAACGACACCGGCGACGGCAAGGTGCAGACCATCTCCGGCACCGGCGAAGCCACCGTGGCCGACATCGCCCTGCTGGACGAAACCGGACAGCGCGCCGAAGTCGTGGACGTGGGCGCCGCCGTGACGCTGGAAGTGAAGGTGAAGGTCAATGCGCCGATTCCGCGCATGGTGCTCGGCTACATGATCAAGGACCGCCTCGGCCAGCCGATGTACGGCACCAATACCCATCTCAAGCAGCTGCCGCTGGAGGACGTCGCGGCCGGCGAGGAGGTCGTGTACCGCTTCGCCTTCCCGATGAACCTCGGCCCCGGCACCTATTCGGTCGCGACCGCGATCGTCAGCACCGAGACCCACCTGGTCAACAACTACGAATGGCGCGACCTGGCGCTGGTGTTCACCGTGATGAACATGCGCCGTCCCCACTTCGAGGGCTCGGCCTGGCTCGACCCGGCCATCGACATCCAACGCACATGACATTGATTTCCTATTCCCAGAACGCCGAAGACGTGCTGCTGTGGCGCGCGCTCGGCCACGTGCAGGACGGCTTCTACATCGACGTCGGCGCCAACGATCCCGAAGAGCATTCGGTCACCAAGGCCTTCTACGACGCCGGCTGGCGCGGCATCAGCATCGAACCGCTTCCTTCCTTCCACCAGGCCTTCCTCGACCAGCGCCCGCGCGACGTGAACCTGGCGGTGGCTGCAGGCTCCGCCAATGGCGAGCTGACGCTGTACGACACCCCGCAGGTGCGCGGCTGGGCCTCGCCGGAACAATCGGTGGCCGAGCTGCACCGTTCGGAAGGCCATGAAGTCGTCGAGCTGCGCGTCCCGGTGCGCACCCTGGCCTCGGTATGCGAAGAGCACGTCACTGGCGAGATTCATTTCCTGAAGATCGACGTCGAAGGCTTCGAGGGCGAAGTGCTGAAGGGGATGGACTTCGCACGCTGGCGCCCCTGGGTGCTGGTGATCGAGGCCACGCTGCCGAACAGCCGCGAAACCAACCACGCCTCCTGGGAAGCGATGGTCACCAGCCAGCGCTACCGCTTCGCGTGGTTCGATGGCCTGAACCGCTACTACGTGGCGGAAGAACACGCCGAGCTGCTGCAGCACTTCGGCATCCAGCCGAACGTGTTCGACGACTACATCTCGCACCACCTCGACAAGTCCTGGGCCGCCACCAAACAGCTCAAGAAGGCGCTCAAGGACGCCCAGCAGGACGCAGCAGGCGCGCACCAGGCGGTACGCGACAACGCGGAGCGGGCGGCCAAGGCCCTCGACCAGGCCCACCAGGCCACCATGCTGGCGAAGAGCGCCCACCAGCAGGCGCTGGCCGAACTGGCCCAGGCCCACGCGCAGGCCGAACAGCAGAAGCGGGAAGCGGACGCCCAGATCGCGGCCCTGCAACTGAGCAGCCACCACCTGACCGTGTGGGCCCACGACATGGAAGCACGCCTGACGGCCACCTATGCCAGCACCTCGTGGAAAGTCACCGCGCCGCTGCGCGCGCTTGGGCGCGTGCTGCGTGCGCTGCGCCGCCCCGGCCTGGCGCGCCGCGTCGTCACCAGGCTGACGGGCAACGAGCGCATGCGCCGCCTGCTCATTCCCGTGCTGCTGCGCTACCCCTCGCTGGGCCGGAAGGTCAGCACCTCGATCGCCGCCATCAAGCAGGCCGCGCCGGAACCCGGCGCCCCGATGGCGGCGGTCCCCGAAGAACTCAAGGGCTTGCCGGTCTCGGTACGCGCGGTGCTGGGCGACCTGCAACGCGTCCGCGGCAAGCGGGACGGCAACTAAGACTATGCGTATCGTCATCGATTTCCTCCACGCGCAGGACCGCCCCGAGCCGGCTGCGCTGAATTTGTCCCGGGCGCTCCTGCAGGCCTGCGGCACGCGCGAACTGTGGATCGCCGCGCCCTTGTCCCATCCGGACCTGCTCGAAGAACTGCGCCTGGCCTTCCCCGGCCATGTCCGCGCCTTCGACCTGACCGGGAATGCGCAGCTGCAGCCGGCCTTGCGCGAACACGCGCTGGCCAGCCTGTCGCCCGACGTGGTGCTGGTGCCGCATGAAGCCGGCGAGCACGCCGCCGCCCTGCCCTTCCCGGTGCTGGTCCGCCCGCCGCAAGGACAGGACGCCACCGCGCTGCTGGTCGAACTGGACGCCACCGCCGCCGAGCGCATGAATCCGACGCAGCCTGCGCACGCGACGCGCCCGCGGCTCGCCTACGTCTCGCCGCTGCCGCCGGTAAAATCCGGCATCGCCGACTACAGCGCCGAGCTGGTGCCCGAACTGGCGAAGTACTACGACATCGAGCTGGTGGTCGAGCAGGAACAGGTCCTCGATGCGCGCCTGGAAGGCTTCACGCTGCGCAGCAGCGACTGGCTGCGCGCCCATGCGCACAGCTTCGAGCGCGTGGTCTACCACGTCGGCAATTCGCATGCGCACCAGCACATGTTCGAACTGATCCGCGACGTGCCGGGCATCGTGGTGCTGCACGACTTCTACTTCTCGGGCGTGCTGGACAACCTGGAGCGCGAGGGCTACCTGCCGCAAGCCTTCGTGAAAGCGCTGTACGAATCGCACGGCTACACCGGCCTGCTCGGCCACCGCAAGGAAGGCCGCAATCCGGCGATCTGGAAGTACCCGCTCAACAAGGGCGTGCTCGACAACGCGGCCGGCGTGATCGTCCATGCCGACTTCTCGAAAGAGCTGGCGACCCGGTGGTATGGCCCGGACGCGGCCGACGGCTGGCAGACCATCCCGCTGCTGCGCGGCCGCCCGGAAAGCGCAAGCACGCCGGAAGCCCGCGCCGCCGCCCGCGCACGCCTCGGCCTCCAGGATGGCGACTACCTGGTGACCACCTTCGGCATGCTGGGCCGCACCAAGCTCAATGAAGAGCTGCTCGATGCGTACCTGGCCTCGCCGCTGGCTGCAGATCCGCACTGCCGCCTGGTCTTTGTCGGCGAGAACGATCCGGGCCTGTATGGCGCCGGCCTGCTGCGCAAGATCGCCGCCAGCCCGGCCGCCGGCCGCATCCGGATCGCCGGCTTCGTCGATGCCGCCACCTATGCCGACTACCTCGCCGCCAGCGACTGCGCGGTGCAGCTGCGCGCCTCGACCCGCGGCGAGACCTCGGCCTCGGTGCTCGACTGCCTGCTGTACGGCATCCCGACCATCGTCAACGCCCACGGCTCGACCGCCTCGATCAGCGAGGAACTGCTGGTGAAGCTGCAGGATGGCTTCACGACGCCGGAACTGGCCGATGCGCTGGCGCGCCTGCACGGCGATGCAGGCCTGCGCGCGGGCCTGTCGCAGCGGGCGCTGGCCCATATGGAACGCGAGCATGCGCCCGCCCATGTCGGCAAGCTCTACTTCGACGCCATCGAGGCCTATGCCACGCGCAGCCCGCTGGCCGCCTACCGCAAGGTGGTGCGCGCCGCGGCGCCGCAAGCCGCCGACGCCGAACTGCCGCAACTGGCCGCGGCGATCGCCTTCAACCGTCCGGCCGGCGCGCCGCGCCAGCTGCTGGTGGACGTGTCGGCCGTGGTGCAGTCCGACCTCAAGACCGGCATCCAGCGCGTGGTGCGCAGCATCCTGCTGTCTCTGATCGCCGACCCGCCGCCGGGCTTCCGCATCGAGCCGGTCTACTCGCACGGCGGCAACCGCAGCTACCAGTACGCACGCCAGTTCGGCCTTAACATGGTGGGCGAGACCGGCCTGGTGCTGGAAGACGCGCCGGTCGAGCTGCGCCCGGGCGACATCTTCTTCGGCCTCGACCTGTTCACCAACGGCACCTCGCAGAACGAAAAGCTGCTGCAGTCGATGCGCGACCGCGGCGTCGGCATCTATTTCGTGGTGTTCGACATCCTGCCGATGCTGCGCCCGGACGTCTTCCCCTTCGGGACCGAGCAGTACTTCGGCGATTTCCTGCGCACGGTGCACAAGGTATCCGACGGCGTGCTGTGCATCTCGCGCGCCGTGGCCGACGAACTGGCGGCCTGGCTCGAACGAGAGGGCCTGAAGCGCCGTGCACCCCTGAAACTCGGCCACTTCCACCTGGGCGCCGACATCGACGCCAGCGCGCCCAGCTTCGGCCTGCCGCCGGACGCCGGACAGGTACTGTCGGCCCTCAAGCAGCGTCCGAGCTTCATCATGGTCGGCACCGTCGAGCCGCGCAAGGGCCACACCCAATCCCTCAACGCCTTCGAACTGCTGTGGGAACGCGGCGAGGACGTCAACCTGGTCGTGGTCGGCAAACAGGGCTGGATGATGGAAAAGCTGTGCGAGCGCATGGCCACGCACCCGGAAAAATCGAAGCGCCTGTTCTGGATGAACGGCATCTCGGACGAGATGCTGCTCAAGCTGTACGACGCTTCATCGGCCCTGCTGTCGCCGTCCGAAGGCGAAGGCTTCGGCCTGCCGCTGATCGAGGCGGCCCAGAAGGGCATCCCGATCATCGCGCGCAGCCTGCCGGTGTTCCGCGAGGTGGCGGGCGAGCATGCCTATTACTTCGATGGCCTCGCGCCGGAGGACCTGGCCGATGCCGTCAGCGCCTGGCTGGCCCTGCAGCGCGAAGGCAAGGCGCCGCAGTCGACCGGCATGCCCTGGCTGACCTGGGACGGCAGCGCGCAGCAGGTGCTGGACGGCCTGGTGCGCCAGCAGTGGTACCGCGTCCTGCCGGGAGCAGCAGATGCATAGCGCCTTCTGAGCCATGCAGGCTTCCCACGCCTCCCACATCTCTTTCTGGCGCTTCCCGGCCATGGCGGCACTGGCGCTGTGCGCCCTCCTCGCCATGTACAAGCCGTACTACGGCGGCGACGTGGTCGAGTACACGCTCGCCACCGTGGCCATCGCCGAGCACGGATCGCCCGCCATCCGCGTGGACGACATCGCCCGCGTGCGCGCCCTGCTGCCCATGCTCACCGAACCTCTCGGCCTGCTGGAACGCGGCATGCGCGCGGGAGACCAGCAGCTGTACGCCGCCTTCGTACGCGGCCGCGACGGCGACGTGTTCCCGGTCCACTACTTCGGCTATTCCCTGCTGGCCGCCGGCCCCTTCAAGCTGTTCGAGGCGCTCGGCATCCCGCCCTTCAAGGCTTTCCAGGCGGTCAACCTGGCGGCCGTGTTCGTGCTGGGGCTGGCGCTGCGCCGCTTCTTCGGCTCGGAAACCAAGGCCTGGCTCGGCCTGGGCCTGTTCATGCTGTGCGGCGGCGCCCTCTACCTGCACTGGACCAGCCCCGAATGCGTCAGCGCCGCCCTGCTGCTGGCCGGCCTGCTGGCCTACACCGCCGGCGCGCCGCTCGCCGGCAGCGTGCTGGCCGGGCTGGCCGGGCAGCAGAACCCGACCATCGTGTTCTTTTTCGCCTTCGCGCCCCTGTTCAAGCTGTGGCTCGACTATGAGCGCGCGCTGGGATTGGCGGGGAACCTGCGCGCGCAGCTGACGCGCCGGAACATCCTGGGCCTGGCGGCCGGCATGGCGGTGTTCGCGCTGCCGCCGCTGTTCAACCTGTGGCAGTTCGGCGTCCCGAACATCATCGCCAAGCTGTTCTCCGACCCGGGCCTGATCGGCGCCACGCGCCTGGCCTCGTTCTACTTCGACCTGAACCAGGGCATGATCATCGGCGTGCCCGGCCTGATGCTGGCCGTGCTCCTGCTGCTGCCCCGCGCCGATGGGCGGGAACGCGGCGTGCTGCTGCTGGCCGCCCTGCTGACCTTGGCGCTGGCGCTGCCCGCGCTGGCGGTGCTGAACTGGAACTCCGGCGCGGCCGGCGTCATGCGCTATGCCTTCTGGGCTGCGATGCCCTTCGTCTTCGCGCTGCTGGTACTGCTGCGCCGCCTGCCGCGCTGGCCGGGGGTGCTGGTGGCGGGCCTGGCCGCGGTCCAGGCGACCGCCATGCTCCACGCCAAGCGCTACGACTACGTCCACTTCAGCCCCGCCGCCGTGCGCATGCTGAACCATGCACCCCAGTTCTATCATCCCGAGCCCGAGATTTTCGCCGAGCGCGCGGGCAACCACGACAACTACATCCAGCCCGACAAGCTCTACCAGCTGCAGCGCGACGGCGTGGTGGTGAAGACCCTGGTCCATGCGTCCAACGCCGATGCCGACGAACAGCTGTGCGGCAAGGGCGCCGCGCTGGCGCCCGATCTGCCGGTGGTGCCGAGCGCGCGCGGCTGGCGCTACATCGACGGCCCGCTGCGCTGCGTCGCCGGCGGCCTGCTCCAGCGCAGCTTCCAGTACGAGGCGCTGCGCGCCGGCGCGCCGGTGGCCCTGGTGACGGGCTGGAACCCGCTCGAACAGAATGGCCCCGGCTGGAACGGCGCCTGGTCGCACGGGGCGCGCTCGCGCCTGCGCGTGCGCCTCGACGGCGGCCCGGCCCAGTCCATCATCATTGCCGGCAACTACCTAGCGCCGAACCGCGAGACGCGCGTGATCGTCAACGGCGTCGATCTCGGCTGGCATGCGCTCGACCAGGCCGGACCGCTGGCACTGCCGCCGCAGGCGCGCGCCGCCACCCTCGACATCGCACTCGAACACGCCGCGCCGCAGGCGCCCGGTCCGAACGACCCGCGCCCGCTCGCTTTCTTCCTGCGTGAGATCAGCGTACGACAACTTCCTGGCACACCATGAACGCTCCCGTGAACCCGTCCCTCGATTCCACCATCCTGCATCCGCTGAGCATCAGCGATGCGGTTGCGGTGGTCATCCCCAGCTACAAGGTGACCCGCCACATCCTGGGCGTGATCGCCGGCATCGGCCCGGAAGTCACGCGCATCTACGTGGTGGACGACAAGTGCCCGGACGGCAGCGGCGCCTTCGTGCGCGAGCATTGCACCGACCCGCGCGTGGTGGTGCTCGAGCATGCGGTCAACCAGGGCGTCGGTGGCGCCGTGATGAGCGGCTACCGCGCCGCGATCGCGGACGGCGCCAAGGTGATGGTCAAGATCGACGGCGACGGCCAGATGGACGGCAGCCTGATCCCGAATTTCATCGCGCCGATCCTGGCGGGCGATGCCGACTACACCAAGGGCAACCGCTTCTTCAACCTGGAGCGCCTGGGCGCGATGCCGCCGCTGCGCCTGTTCGGCAATGCGGTGCTGTCCCTGATGACCAAGCTGTCCTCGGGCTACTGGGACCTGTTCGACCCGACCAACGGCTACACCGCGATCCACGCCGACTGCGCGCGCTACCTCCCCTTCGACAAGATCAGCAAGCGCTACTTCTTCGAATCGGACATGCTGTTCCGCCTGAACATCCTGGGCGCCGTGGTGCATGACGTGCCGATGGACGCCGTCTATGGCGACGAGGTCAGCAACCTGAAGATCCGCAAGATCGTCACCGAATTCCTGGCCAAGCACGTGATCAACTTCGGCAAGCGCATCTTCTACAACTACTACCTGCGCAACATGTCGGTGGCCTCGATCGAGCTGCCGCTGGGGATCCTGCTCACCATCTTCGGCGCCGTCTACGGCATCTCGCACTGGGTCGCCTCGGCGCGCTCGGGCACCGAGACCCCGGCCGGTACCGTGATGCTGGCCGCGCTGCCGGTGATCATGGGCGTGCAGCTGGTGCTGGCATTCCTGGCGCACGACGTCGCCTCGGTGCCGCGCAGCCCGCTGCACAAGAAGACCCTGTACCGCAGCAAACACGAGAACAGTAACTGAGCCCATGAGCGTTTCCGCACTCGCCTCGCGCTTGGCGTCAAAGCTGATGCAGCGCCAGTTCGCGGTCTTCGTGACGGGCGGCCTGATCTGCGCGTTGGCCGACGTCGGCCTGATGCAGCTGCTGCTGCAGGCCGGCGTGCAGGCCACCGCGGCCGCCAGCGCCGGCTTCGCGGCCGGCCTGCTGATCAACTACGCCTTCCACAGCCGTGTTACCTTCAGTGCCGCGGCCAATCCCGCGAGCTTTGCGCGCTACCTGTGCGTGGTCGGCATTAATTACCTGCTGACCATCGCCTGCGTGGCCGCCATGGAAGCCGCCTTCGCCAACCCGCTGGCCGGGAAACTGCTGTCGCTGCCGCTGGTGGCGGTGAACGGCTACCTGCTCGGCAAATACTGGATCTTCAAGTGATGCAAGCCCTGCATTTTGCCCCGGTACGTAACGACCCCGCCACCCTGGCCAGGTACGGTGCGCTGTTCGCCGCCTGCTTCCCCTCTACCTCCAAGTTCACGCCCGCCTACCTCGACTGGCTGTACGTCGCCAATCCGGACGGCGCCGCGGTCGGCTACGACGCCTGGGACGGCGAGCGCCTGGCGGCGCACTACGTGTGCGTGCCGGCGCGCGCCTGGGTCGAGGGCCGCGAGGTGCGGGTGCTGCTGTCGCTGAACACCGCCACCCACCCCGACTACCAGGGCAAGGGCCTGTTCACCAGGCTGGCCGCGATGACCTACGAACTGGGCGCGCAGGCCGGCTTCGAGGGCTGCTATGGCGTGGCCAATGCCAACAGCACGCCCGGCTTCGTGCGCAAGCTGGGCTTCCAGCTGGTGCGCCCGCTGGAGGCGCGCGTCGGCCTGGGCGCGCTGCGCCATGCGCCGAAACGGGCGGCCGCCGCGCTGTCCTTCGAACGCAGCTGGAGCCCCGAGGCCCTGGCCTGGCGCTGCGCCAGCCCGCACAACCGGGTCTGGCAGCGCAAGAAGGGCGGGCGCCTGCAGTTCCATGCCGCCGCCCTGAGCCACATCCCGGCCTATGCCGAGCTGGAAGCGGCTGGCCTGCCGGTGCAGCCGGAGGAACGCGCGCCCTCCCTGCTGCGCCTGTTCATCGGCCTGGCCCCGGACGCCACCAGCCGCTACTGGAACTACGCCAGCATCCCGACGCGGCTGCGTCCCTCGCCGCTGAACCTGATCTGGCGCGCCTTCACGCCGCGCGCGCCCCAGCTCGACGCATCGCGCATCCAGTTCAGCTTCCTCGACTTCGATGCCTACTGAAGTGCACACCGCCCTGTTCCTGTTCGCCCACCAGGACGACGAATTCGGGGTCTACCAGCGCATCCTCGCCTGCCGCCGGCGCGGGCTGCGGGTGGCTTGCGCCTATCTCACCGACGGCCAGACCGCGAGCGCCAGTGCCGAACAGCGCAACCGCGAATCCCTCGGCGTGCTGGCGCGCCTGGGCGTGGCGCCGGAAGACGTGTTCTTCGCCGGCGCAGAACTGGGCATCGGCGATGCGCGCCTGCCCCAGCACCTCAGCAGCGCAGCCGCCTGGATCGCACGCTGGCTCGACCGCTATCCGCTGATCGACGCCCTGCACGTGACGGCCTGGGAAGGCGGCCACCACGACCATGATGCACTGCACGCGCTGGCGGTCACGCTCGCCGCCGAACGCGGCCTGCTGGGACGTACCTGGCAATTCTCGCTGTACCAGGCCAAGGGCCTGCCCGGCCCGTTGTTCCGGGTGCTGGCGCCCCTCAGCGAAAACGGCCCCGCGGTCGCCGTCGCCATCCCATGGCGCGAACGCTTGCAGCACCTGCGCGCCTGCCTGTCCTATCCTTCGCAGCGCACCACCTGGATCGGCCTGTTCCCCTTCGTGCTGCTGCACTACCTGCTGCGCGGCGTGGAGCAGCTGCAGCCGGTCGCGCCCGCGCGCCTCGAACAGCGCCCGCACGCGGGCGCCCTGTACTACGAAAAGCGCCGTTTCTTCACCTGGCCGCAGATGCAGGCCGCGCTCGGCGACTGGCGCGCGGCCACGCCAAACACGACGACATGAACCTTGCTTCTCCTCCCGGACACGCCCTGGGGCGCGCACGCGCGCGCAGCCTCCTGCCCACCCTGCTCCTCGGCGCCGGCATGGCCCTGGTCGCCTGGTATCTCATCCAGCGCACGCTCGGTCTCTACCCCGGCATCTTCATGGACGAGTGGTACTACAGCAAGATGGCGCGCCTGGCGCCCCTGTCCGACGCCGCCGTGCCCTCCTACCTGTATTTGCTGGTGTTCGGCGCCGGCAGCAGCAGCTGCGGTTCCGGCTTCCTCGACTGCGTCCGCATCGGCAACGCCCTGTTCCAGGTCGGCGCCGCGCCCTTCCTCTACCTGCTCGCGCGGCGCGTGGTGCCGGCGCCGCTGGCCTGCGCCGTGGCCCTGCTGGCCCTGCTGGCGCCGCTGAATCTGTACACCACTTATTTCATGCCGGAGTCGATGTATTTCTTCGGCTTCGCCGTACTGGCCTGGGTCGCGGTCGCCGGCGCGCAATGGCGCAGCTGGGTCCATGCGCTGGCGGCCGGCGCGGTGCTGGGGCTGATGAGCCTGGTCAAGGTGCACGCCGTGTTCCTGCTGCCTGCGCTCTGCCTCTACCTCGTCTACGCCGCCCGTTTCCGTGCGCCCGGCGCCTGGATCCTGCGCGGCCTGGGTGCGGCGCTGCTGGCCGCCATCACCGCCGCCACCGTCAAGCTGCTGCTCGGCTGGCTGCTGGCCGGTGAAGCCGGCCTGACCCTGTTCGGCGCCTTCTACGGCGCGGGCGCAAGCACGGCTTCGCAACACGGCTTCCTGTCGCGCCTGCCCCCGGCCTCGGTCAGCGCACGCGGCCATGCGATGGGCCTGGCGGTGCTGCTGGGATTCCCGCTGGCGGCGCTGCTGCATGCGCTGTTCCGCCGCGACACCCACCGCGCCGGCAATCCGCTCGGCCTGCTGACCGTCTTCACCGTGCTCATGCTCGGCTCCGCGCTCGGCCTGGCCGTCCTGTACACGGCCTCGATCGCCTCGGACGGACCGCTCGAAGGCTTCCGCCTGCACTCGCGCTACTACAGCTTCGCGCTGCCCCTGCTGCTGGTGCTTGGCGCCGCCGCCACCCGGCCTGCCGTGGATGCCTCGGAACGCCGGTCCCTGCTGACGCAAGGCCTGATCGCCCTGGCGCTGGCCGGGCTGCTGGTCGTGGCATGGACCCGCCTGCCCGGCTTCGACCCTCGCATCACCGACAGCCCGGAATTCACTGCGCTCATCAAGCGCGAGCATCCCGTCACCGCCCTGTTCATCCTGCAGGGCCTGCTGCTGGCGCTGTGGCTGCGCTACCGCCGCGCCGCGGCCTGGGGTTTCCTGGTACTGGCACTGCCGCTGGCGCTGTACGTGACCGACGTCGAGGTGCGCACCTACCTCGGCCACCTCCGCACCGCGCCGGCCGCGGACCGCGCCGGCATCGCCGCGCGCACACTGATTCCGCCCGCCGAGCGCGGCGCCACCATGATCGTCGCCAATGGCGCCGACCTGTTCCGCACCCAGTTCCACCTCGACCAGCCGGAACTGATCCTGCTCGACCTGCCCGACGGCGCACCGGTCGACGCCTACCGCCTGCCTTCGCAAGCGCGCTGGCTGATCGCGGTGGGCCGCCACCAGCTGCCGCCAGGCCTGGTCCCGACGCTGAGCGACGCGGCCTTCACGATCGTGAAGCTGCCGCGCCCCAAGCGCAGCCTGGTCGGCGAATTCGCGTTCAGCGTCGCGCCCGGCCCCGGCCGGCTGGTCGAGCATGCCGAAGGCCTGTCCATCGTGGAAGCCTGGGGACGCTG
Organism: Telluria sp. ZB4P36; assembly: GCF_059685865.1. Classification (NCBI taxonomy): domain Bacteria; kingdom Pseudomonadati; phylum Pseudomonadota; class Betaproteobacteria; order Burkholderiales; family Oxalobacteraceae; genus Telluria; species Telluria sp. ZB4P36. The sequence goes on along the minus strand of NZ_JCASIE010000005.1, from coordinate 18,055 downwards.
GTCGGAGGGCAAGCGCGTGGAACTGCGTTTCGCCCGGCCGCTGCCGGCGCGCCTGACGGTGGTCCTGAGCGCCGGCGCCTTCGGCGCGAATACGGGCGCGCCCTTCATCCTGCGCGTGGGACAAGCCGAGACCAGCTTCCGCCTGGCCTGGGAAGCGCGCGAAGTGGTGCTCGACCTGGAGACCGACGGCCGCCAGCACAGCATGGTGATCGAGGTGCCGCATCCGCAGCGGCCGAGCGAACTGGGACACTCCACCGACACCCGGCACCTCGGGATTTCGCTGGCGCGTCTACGCATCGAGGAAAGGGCGGCGAAGGAATGAGCGCACGGCGTTCGAGCTGGCCGCTGGTCCTTGCCATCGCCCTGGCCTGGATCGCCTGGTTCCTGTACGGGCGCAACGCCGGCCTCCAGCCCAGCGTCTTCGCCGACGAGTGGTACTACAGCAAGATGGCACGCCTGACGCCGCTGGCCGAGGCCATCGTGCCCTCCTACCTCTACCTGTGGCTGTTCAAGGCGAGCAGCACCTGCGGCGACGGCTTCCTCGACTGCGTCCGGATCGGCAACCTCGCCTTCTTCGTCGGCGCCGCCCCCTTCGTCTACCTGGTGGCGCGCCGCTACACGGGCGGCGCCCTGGCCTGCGTCGTCGCGGTGCTGAGCACGCTGGCGCCGCTGAACTCCTTTACCGCCTATTTCATGCCCGAAGCCATGTATTACTTCGGCTTCTGTGTGCTGAGCTGGGTGGCCCTGCAGGGCAGCGACTGGCGCCCGGCAATCCATGCGCTGGCGACGGGCGTCGTCCTCGGCCTGATGAGCTTGGTGAAAGTGCATGCGCTGTTCCTGCTGCCGGCCATCCTTCCCTTCCTGCTGCTCGCCAGCCGCCAGCGCAGCGGCGCCTGGTTCATGCGCGGACTGGTCATGGCGGCGCTGGCGGCCCTGGCGACGCTGGCGGTCAAATTCGGACTCGGCTGGGTGCTTGCCGGGAAGGCGGGCCTGAGCCTGTTCGGCCCCTTTTACGAGTCGACCAGGCTGGCGCGCGACCGGCTGGCGCTGCTGGTGGCGGCCTCCGTCGGCGCGCGCGGCCACCTGATGACGCTGGCGCTCATGTACGGCCTGCCGCTGGCGATCCTGGTCCATGAAGTGTGCACGCGGGCACTGCGCGCACCCGCCGATTCCGACGCAGCCAGGCGGCGCCAGCTGCTGCACCTGTACGTGCTGCTGGTGCTCGGCGCCGCCGCCGGCGTGACGATCCTGTACACCGCCGGCCTGCACGTCGCGGGCAGCCGCGAAGGCTTCCGCCTGCACCTGCGCTATTACAGCTTCGTGTTCCCGTTGCTGGCGGTCGTCGCCGCGGCCGCGAGCGTGCCCCGCCACGAGCGCGAGCACGAGCACGAACATGCGCCCTGGCTGCGCTGGCTGCTGGCCGTCGCGCTGGGCGCGGTGCTGCTGGTGTCGCTGTCCAGGCTGCCGGGCTACACGATGAACGTGGTCGACGGGCCCGACATCTATGGCATCGACTTGGCCGGCAGGCCCTTCCCCATCCTGGTCGGGCTCCAGCTGCTGCTGCTGCTGGCGTGGGCGGCGCGCCTGCGCGCGGCGCCGCTGCTGTTCCTGTGCATCGTCCTGCCCATCGCCTACGCGGCCAGCAACCAGGGCGTGGGCAAGCACCTCGCCGCGCACCGCGCGCCGAGCCAGACCGACCTGGCGGCCAGCTTCGTCCACGCCCACGTCCCGCCGGCCGAGCGCAGCCAGGTGGTGATCGCGGGCGTCGACCTGAGCCTGCTGATGCGCGCGCAATTCCATATCGACCACCCGGACACGACGACGATGATGCTCGACTTCGGCCCGGTCACCGAATACCAGCTGCCGCAAAACAAGAAGTGGATGCTGCTGCTGGGCCAGTACGAGGTGCCCGAGCACATCACGACCGTCCTGCGCACGCCATATTACTCCTTCGTGCGCCTGCCCCAGCCGGAGCTGAAGATCAGCGAAGTGAAGCTGTCCGACCCGCTCGATGCGCGCGTGGTCGCCGCCGTCGAAGGCCTGTCCTACATCGAATCCTGGGGCCGCTGGTCGAACGCGAAGCAGGTGCGCATCCACTTCGCGCAGCCCTTGCCGCTCCGCGTCGGCGTGGTCCTCACCGCCCAGGCCTACGATGTGAATACGGCGCTGCCGTTCAAGGTGCATCTCGGCGGCCAGACCAGGGAATTCCGGGTCGGCTGGCACCAGCAGGAGGTCGGGCTGCATTTCACTACCGGCGGCAACGAGCGCACGCTGGTGATCGATATCCCGCAGCCGGTCGCGCCGGCCGAGCGTGGCGATCCGCGCGACAAGCGCAAGCTCGGCCTCGGCATCGGCAAGATCATCATTACCGACGCCGCGCGCCCGGCCCTGGCCGCACCTTGATCCGGCGCTGTTGCAGGTGCTGTGTGCGCACCCGGATAGTTACCGACCCCAACCAGGAAGACGATCCCATCGTATTCGCCAACAACGCCTTCTTCGACCTCACCGGCTACCCCGAAAAGGACGTTCTGGGCCGCAATTACCGCTTCCTTCAGGGGCCCGGCACCGACCGCGCCACCGTGGCCGAAGTGCGCCAGGCCCTGCGCGAGCAGCGTGCGGTCTCGGTCGACCTCCTCAACTACAAGGCCGACGGCGAAGCCTTCTGGAACGCCCTGTTCATCGGTCCGATCTTCGACCAGGACGGCAAGCTGCTGTATTTCTTCGCCTCGCAGAGCGCCTCGAGCAAAAGCGCGTCAGCCTGAATGCCCTCGTCGTCGAATTCTCCGACATACTGGTGCGCACTCTGGGCGACCAGCTCGAGCTGCGGCTCGACCTGCGGCCCGGCCTGCCATCCTGCTCGATCGACCCGACCTACCTGGAAATGGCGCTGCTCAACGTCGTCATCAATGCGCGCGATGCGATGCCGGCGGGCGGCACGGTGACCGTCGGTACGGCGGTGCTCAGCGAGACGCGCCGCTTCGCCAACCGGCTGCCGCCGGGCGAGTACGTGGCCATCTGCGTGAACGACGAGGGCGAAGGCATGGCGCCCGATGTCCTCAAGCGCGCCACCGAGCCCTTCTTCACCACCAAGGGCCTGGGCACCGGCCTCGGCCTGGCGATGGTGCACGGCTTCGTGCAGCAGTCGCAGGGCCGGCTCGACATCGACAGCGAGCCGGGACGCGGCACCCGGGTGCGCATGATTTTCCCGGTGGCCCGGCAGTCGCCGCACGAGGACGGCGCCGATGCCGGCACGGCGGCGCGCGATGCCGGCCGCAAGTGCCGCATCCTGGTGGTGGAAGACAATGCGGACGTGCGCGAACTGGCCGAGGCCATGCTGGCCGCGGCCGACTACGAGGTGCTGTCGGCGCCGAGCGGCGAGGACGCGCTGGCGCTGCTGGAAAGGGAAGCGGTGGACCTGCTGTTCACCGACGTGATCATGCCGGGCGGGATGAACGGGCTGCAGCTGATCGAGCAGGTGCACGCCAGACGGCCGGAGATGCCGGTGCTGGTGACCACCGGCTACATGGACGAGCTGCCGGCGCGCGGGGCGCGCGACAAGTCGCTGGAGGTGCTGGCCAAACCTTACGAGCACCAGGACCTACTGGATCGGGTGCATGCGGCGCTGCATGCGCGCCGGGCGGCTTAGGAGTCCGCCCACGCTACACATCAATTGCTGCGCGGTCCGCCACCCAGCAGGAAAGCCAGCTTCTGCTTGCCCGGCTTCGATTGCGACGGTGCCGGCGTCACGACTTCCTTGCGGGCGGCGCTCGACGGCTCGTAGGGCTTGAGGAACCAGGGATCGACCTTCTCGCGGCGCGGCATGGGGCTGTAGCCGCTGCTGCGCGGCGGACGTTCGCCGCGCTCGCCACGTTCGCCGCCACGCGGGGCGCCTTCTTCGCGGCGTCCGCGGCGTTCGCTGTCGCGGCCTCCCGCTTCGCGCGCGCCTTCGCGCGAACGGCTGGAGGGCGCCACGAAGCCGGGCAGCTCGCCGCGCGGGACGGTCTGCTTGATCAGCTTCTCGATGTCGGCCAGCAGGCGCTCATCCTTGTCCGAGAACACCGACAGCGCGTCGCCCGAGGCGCCGGCGCGGCCGGTACGGCCGATGCGGTGCACATAGTCTTCGGCGTTGTACGGCAGGTCGTAGTTGATCACGCAGGGCAGGTCCGAGATGTCGAGGCCGCGCGCGGCCACGTCGGTCGCCACCAGCACTTCGACCGAGCCCTGCTTGAAGGCCTCGAGGGCGGCCATGCGCTCCTGCTGGGTCTTGTCGCCGTGGATCGCCGAGGCCTTGATGCCCTTCTGTTCCAGGTGGCGCGACAGGCGCGAGGCGCCGATCTTGGTGTTCGAGAACACGATCACCTGCTTCAGCTTGCGCTCGCGGATGATGTGTTCGACCACGTCGCGCTTGAGTTCCTCGTCGACCTTGTAGGCGATCTGGGTGACCTTCTCGGCGGTCGCATTGCTGCGCGCCACTTCGATCAGCACCGGCTGGTTCAGGAAGCTGTTGGCCAGCTTCTTGATCTCCGGCGAGAAGGTGGCCGAGAACATCAGGTTCTGGCGCTGCTTCGGCAGCAGGTTGATGATGCGCTGCAGGTCGGGCAGGAAGCCCATGTCGAGCATGCGGTCGGCTTCGTCCATGACCAGCATCTGCACCTGGCCCAGGCTGACGTTCTTCTGCTCGATGTGGTCGAGCAGGCGGCCAGGGGTGGCGATGACGATCTCGACGCCGCCCTTCAGGGCGACGGTCTGGCCCTTCATGTCCATGCCGCCGAACACGACGGTGGAGCGCAGCGGCGTATGGCGCGAATAGGCCTTGACGTTCTCGGCCACCTGCACCGCCAGTTCGCGGGTCGGGGTCAGCACCAGCGCGCGCACCGGGTGGCGTGCCGGCGACATGCTGCTGTTGGCATGCGCCATCAGGAGCTGGATGATCGGCAGCGAGAAACCGGCGGTCTTGCCGGTGCCGGTCTGGGCGGCGCCCATGACGTCGCGGCCCTGCAGCACCAGCGGGATCGCCTTGGCCTGGATCGGGGTCGGGTGCTCGTAGCCCTGGTCGGTCAGGGCGCGCAGGATTTCCGGCGCCAGGCCGAGGTCGGTGAAGCGCACGGTCGGCGCTTCGTCGGCCTTCACTTGCTCGACCGGTGCGGCCAGGGTGATGTCGTCGGTGTCGGCGGTGGCGGAAGTATTCTGGATATCAGACATATTCTTGTTGGACAGTATTTCGTTAGCTCTACGGCTGCGCCTGCGGGCACGGATCGGCCTGCGCGGGTAGCTTCCAGATGGGACGGCGGCCGGTGACCGGACCGCATTTGCCGCGAAGGCGCCGCAACCCGACAAGGGCACGGCAAGGCGGACGTAGAGGCACTTTAGCGGGCTACACGATACCTCAAATCCACCCCTCTGTATATAAGAGCCTGTTTTAGAGCTGTTTTACGGCGTCCAGCCACGCTGCTGGGCCGCCCGTTCCGCCGCCGGATCGAGGGTGGCGCCGACGATGCGGGCGTCGATGGCGGCCTGCACCGAGGGCGGCAGGCTGGCGCCGTCGAGCCAGGCCGTGCCCGCCTGCGGCTGGGCCAGCACCGGGATGGTCCAGCGCCCGCCGCCGCGGCAGGCCAGGCCGGCCGTGGTGTCGACCACGAAGCTGCGGCAATAGCTGCCGTCCTTCGACACGAAGGTGACGCCGATGCGCACCCCGGTCTCGGAGGGGCCGGGGCTGGCGAGCTGGCCGCCGAGGGCTTCGACCAGGCGGCCGCGCGCCACCAGGGCGCCATTGCTGGCTTCGATGACCGCCAGGCCCGGATCGGGGCGCAGCTGCTGCCAGCCGAGGGCGCCGCCGACGGCGCCGACCGCCAGCGCGACGCCCAGCGCCAGCCAGTGGCGCGGCGTCCAGTCCGGCCTGGCCGGCTGGGGCGGCGGCGGGGCGCCGCGTCCCGGGCGGATGGCGTCGAGGTGGACCACCTTGGCCCCGCCGGATGGCAGCGGACGCTGCTGGTGGCCGCCGCCATGGCCGTTCGACACGCTGAAGATGTGCGAGCGGCCGGCGTTGCTTTCCCTGCGGTGCTGGGCGACACGGGCGGACAGGATCGGATCGGCGCGCATGGCGCGTTCGACCGCGGCGCGGGCCGGCTCGGCCAACTCACCGTTGATGTACGCGATCAGGAGGTCGTCCGAGAATTTCATGCCGGCCCATTCAGCTGGTAATCAGGCCGTGTTCGTCGAGGACGTCGTGCAGCAGTTCCAGGCGGATCACGGGGTTGTCGAGCATGAGCATGTGGTGCTTCTGCTGGTTGGGCAGCGGCAGCAGTTCGCACCAGCGGTTCGCCACCCAGCCGCAGTCGTCGAGGCGGAACGGCGGCTGCACCGGCCAGCGGTGGCGCGGTACGTCGTGCAGCGAGGACAGCACGCGGTCGAGCGCGTCGGACGCGCCCTGCAGTTCGGACGGCACGTGCACCTCGTGGTCGTCCTCGACCAGTTCGGCCTCGGCCATCCACAGCCCGTTGAGGCGCTGTTCGGCGGTGATCACCGTGAAGCGCGAGCCGCCGCGGCAGAGCACCTGCAGCACGCCGGGCGTGGAGGTGGTGAGTTCGGTCACGGACGCGATGGTGCCGGCGGCGGCGAAGCGCTCGGGATCGGCGTCCGGCCGGCGCACCTCATGCCCCTGCGTGAGCAGCACCACCCCGAACGGCGCGTCGTCGGTGAGGCAGCGGCTGACCATGTCGAGGTAGCGGGCCTCGAACACCTGCAGCGGCAGCACCCCGTCCGGAAACAACACCGTACTGAGCGGGAACAAGGGCATGGAAATCGTGGACATGATGCCCATCATGACAGAATCGCAGTCAAAACGGGAGCACGATTGGGAGGGCCCGCGGGCCGTTCCGGGCCGCGCTCCGGGCCCTAGTCCGGGCCTTGCACGGGCATGGTCCGGATCGCGTGCGCGAAGTTGCCCAGCCGCCAGCGCAGCCGCTCCAGGCCGGGGTCCGGCATCGGCACCACCCGCACCCGCAGCACCCCGCCCGGCAGCGCCGGGCACGGGATATCCTGCTCGCCGGCCTCCTCGACCGGCAGGCGGAATTCGCCGCCCGGCGCCAGCTGCACCGGTCCGAAGACCAGCGGCGCCGCGCCGGCGTTACGCAGCAGCAGCACGTCCTGCACGCCCAGGGTCAGGCGCACCGCCCTCGGCGCGTCCGGGCCGGGCCGCACTTCCAGCAGCAGCTCGTGGCTGGCGCCACGCAGCGGCGCCAGCATGCCCCATAACAAGCCGAGCAGCAGCCCGGCAGCGAGAAGCGCGAGCGGCCAGTGGCGCCGCAGCAAGATATGGGAATGTTGCATTGAGTCAATTTTAAGCGATAATATCATTGCTCGACGTGCATGGAGGCGTGCGCCCCAACACAGCAAGGATGCGTATCCTACCTGCTTCCGCGCGTTTCCGATCAACCAGCCCGACGGCGCCGCTCCGCGCGTACCGACAATATGCCGCAGTCCCCGCCACCCGCCCAGCCCAGCCGCATTCCCCTGCCCGGTGGCGGGCATGCACCGCTGCTGCTGGCGATGCTGGTGTTCCTGGTGACCGCGCTGGTGACCTTCAGCGCCTGGACCAGCGCCAGGCTCACCGCCGAGGCCCAGCTGCTCAGGACCTTCGACTACCGCACCCGCGACATGGTGTTCAGCATCGGCCGCCGCATGGCGGTCTACGAACAGGTGCTGCGCGGCGCGCGCGGCTACCTGCGCGGCTCCGTCGAGCTCGATCGCAGCGCCTGGGCCGAGTACTACGGCCTGCAGCGGCTCGACCAGTCCTTCCCCGGCATGGAGGCGCTCGGCATCGCCACCATCATCCCGCCGGAGCGGCTCGCGGCGCACCAGGCGGCCATACGGCGCCAGGGCCATCCCGACTATGCGGTGCATCCGGACGGGCCGCGCGACATGTATACCTCGATCACCCACATCGAGCCCTTCGGCGGCCGCAACCTGCGCGCCTTCGGCTTCGACATGTACAGCGAGCCGGTGCGCCGCGCCGCGATGGAGCGCGCGCGCGACAGCGGCCTGGCGGCCCTGAGCGGCAAGGTGGTGCTGGTCCAGGAGGGCGTGAACCATGCGGGCGCCGGCGCCTCCCAGGCCGGCACCCTGATGTACCTGCCGGTGTACCGCGCCGGCCAGTTGGCCGGCACCGTCGAGCAGCGCCGCAAGGCCATCGTCGGCTGGGTCTACGCCCCCTTCCGCATGCACGACCTGATGCGGGGGCTGGGCGGCGCCCACTCGACCGACCTCGACATCGAGATCCACGACGGCGAGCCGGCCGGCGGCGCGACCCTGCTGTACCGCTCGCCCAATGCCTCGGCCCACAAGGCGCGCCTGCGCGCCAGCGCCCAGATCGTTCCCGGCGGGCGCACCTGGACCATCACCATGCGCTCCAGCGCCGCCCTCGAGGACAGCCTCGACACCACGCGTCCGCGCCTGGTGGCGCTCACCGGCATCGGCCTGGGCTTCCTGCTCAGCCTCGTGGTGTGGCTGCTGGCCAGCGAACGGCGCCGCGCGCTGCAGCTAGCCCAGGGCATGACGCTGGAACTGCGCCAGTCGCACGACCAGGTGGCCAGCGAGCAGAAACGGATCCAGGTGATCCTCGAAAACGCACCCGACGCCTTCGTGGCGGTCGATGCGGCGGGGCGCATCACCGACTGGAACGCCCAGGCCAGCCGCCTGTTCGGCTGGAGCGCCGCCCAGGCCCTCGGCCGCGACGTCCGCGAGCTGCTGCCGGAAGAACGCCGCGCCGCCTTCGGCGCCGGCTTCGCGCACTACGCGCGCGGCGGCGGCTGCGCCATGCTGGGCGCCCCGACCGAACTGCTGGTGCTCGACCACGAGGGCCGCCGCATCCCGGCCGAGGTCACGGTCGCGCAGCTCACCACCGCCGAGGGCTTTGGCGCCACCGCCTTCGTGCGCGACATCCGCCAGCGCAAGGAGGCGGAGGCGCGCGAGCAGCAGCGCCAGCAGGGCCTGGACGATGCGCGCCAGGCGCTGGCGCGGGCCCAGAAGCTGGAGGCGGTGGGCAAGCTGACCGGCGGAGTGGCGCACGACTTCAACAACATCCTGCACATCATCAGCGCCAACGTGCAGCTGATCCTGCGCGCCGACAACAGCCACCGCAAGCGCCTGCTCAGCATTCTCGACGCGGTCGAGCGCGGATCGAAACTGGCCGGCCAGCTGCTCGCCTTCGCGCGGCGCCAGCCGCTGCACCCGCTCGAGGTCCAGGTCGACCAGTTGCTGGAACGCATGGACAGCCTGGTGCTGCGCGCCGCGGGCGACCAGATTACGCTGGAAAAACGCGTCCCGCCCGAGCCCTGGCCGGTCCTGGTGGACCCGAACCAGCTCGAGAACGTGCTGCTCAACCTGGTGATCAACGCACGCGACGCGATGGAGGGCAACGGCCGCATCGTGCTGGAACTGAGCAACGTGCATGTGGAGAACGACGCGCTGCTGGCGCCGGGCGACTACGTCACGGTGGCGGTCGCCGACACCGGCCACGGCATGCCGCAGGACGTGATCGAGCGCGCCTTCGAACCCTTCTTCACCACCAAGCCCGAGGGCAAGGGCACCGGCCTCGGCCTGTCGATGGCGCACGGCTTCGCACGCCAGAGCGGCGGCGACATCCGCCTGTCCAGCCAGCCCGGCAAGGGAACGACGGTGACGATCTATCTACCGCGGCATATGACAGCGGCGCAGGTGGGGCCGGTGCACTGAGTGCCGGGCCGGCTCAGGCCTGGCTGATCAGCGCTGGCTCGATACGGTGCGCACCCGACACGCGGTTGCGCCCATGCGACTTGGCATCGTACATGGCCAGGTCGGCCGCGCGCAGCAGGGCTTCGGCATCCATGCCGTCGTCCGGGAACAAGGCGATGCCCAGGCTGCCCGAGATGTGCAGCACCAGCCCGTCTTCCTTGGCCTCGAAGGGCTGGTTCAGCTGGTACAGGATGTTCTCCGCCACCCTGGCGGCATCGGCCAGCTCGTCGCAGCGCGGCAGCAGCACCACGAATTCGTCGCCGCCGATGCGCGCCAGCGTGTCGGTCTCGCGCAGCCCTGCGCGCAGGCGGCGCGCCACCAGCTGCAGCAGGCGGTCGCCGACGGCGTGGCCGTAGGTGTCGTTGACCGGCTTGAACTTGTCGAGGTCGAAGTAGACCACCGCCACCTTGTGGCCGTCGCGGCTGGCGGTGCGGATCGCCTGGCGCAGGCGGTCGCCCAGCAGCACGCGATTCGGCAGGCCGGTGAGCGCGTCCTCGTGCGCCATGCGGCGCATGCGCGCTTCCTCGTGCTTGCGCGCATCGATGTTGGAGAAGGTGCCGACCATGCGCGAGGGCATGCCCAGTTCGTCGCGCTCGCTGCTGGTGCCGCGCGCGTCGATCCAGCTCCAGTCGCCGTTGCGCATGCGCACGCGGAACTCGGCCGCGAAGTCCTGGGTGCGCCCGGACAGGTGACCACGCAGCAGGGTGCGCAGCTGCGGCAGATCTTCGGGATGGACGATGGCATCGAGGGCGCTGCCGTACCACGAGATCACCGGACGCTCGGTATCGAGGATCATCTGGGCGCGCGCCGACAGCGTGGCCAGGCCGGTGACGACGTCGCAGTCCCAGACGCCGTCGCCGGTGGCGGTGAGGGCCAGCTTCCAGCGCGCCTCGGCGGCCGCCAGCGCCTTGAGCGCACGGCGGCGGCGGTCGGTGGCGCCCAGCGCGGCCCAGCCCAGCAGGGTCAGCACGAAGGACACGGCGCCCCCGACCCAGGTCAGCGCGTCGTGCTGCTGCGAGAACCGCTCCTCGGCATCGAGCACGGCTTCGCCCACCGTCACCACCATGCCGTATTCGGGAATCCTGTGATACGCATAGAAGCGCTCGATGCCGTCGATCTGGCCGACGCGGCGGAAGCTGCCGGTCACCGGGCTGCTCGGCGAATGCGGATTGTCCTTCAGCACCCGGCCCATGCCGTGACTGGTGCTGCCGCGGGTGCTGCGCGCGATGACGGCGCCGTCGCTGCGCATCAGCGAGACCGAGGCGTTGCGGCCGAGGTCGATGTCATCGTAGAAGCGCACGAAATACTCGGGCGAGACGGTGGCCATCATGACGCCCTGCAGGCGCCCTTTGGCATCGCGGATCGAGCGGCTGAACTGGACGGCCCAGGCATTCGTGAGCGGGCAGACCACCGGACGGCTGACGTAGATGCGGTCGTCGCTGATCCCGAGGTGGGCCTGGTAGCCGGCGGCGGTGCCCAGGTCCAGCCCGGTGTGCGAGGGGCCCGCATTGGTGTAGGCCACCCTGCCCTTCACGTCGAGCACGGTGACCATGATCGGCACCCGGTGACGCAGGTAGCGCGCGTGCTCGCCGACGGCCTGCGGAAAGCTGGCGCGGTCGCGCTGCCAGGTGCTGCGCAGCTGGAGCAGCGACAGGTCGACGATGCCGACCGTGGCGCGCACTTCCTCGGTGAAGACGTGGGCATAGTTGCGCAGGTCGCGCTTGCTGCCGGCCTGGGCGATCGCGGCGAAGCGCGACTGCTCCACGGCCACCAGTCCCCAGACGATGGGCAGCATGAAGGTCAGGTAGATGGCCAGGTCGCGCAGCACGCGGGGATGGAAAAAATTCGCCAGGCGCGTACGCGCCGCGGGCTTGCTGGTCGAGGAGATCGTGATGGACGGAGGCATGGACGACGAGCTTTGCGGCAACCGGTAAAAGGCAGAAAGAGGCGAAGCCGGGCGTCATGCTCGCGCCAGCAAAATTGTGGATCGCGCCCATCGTGTACGCACCCATTATACATAACGTTGCCATGCGGAACTTATTGGGGGCCTTAATTTGACGGAATTGGTGCCATCGAGCAACAATAAGCAGAAACCAGACCACATGCTAGAGTGAGCGCATGAAACCGTTCTACAACCTGGCGGGGGCGCTGGCCGTGCTGCTGGGCATACTTGGCATCTTCCTGCCCCTGCTGCCGACCACACCCTTCCTGCTGCTGGCCTCCTGGTGCTTCGCGCGCGGCTCCGATCGCCTGCACCGCTGGCTGCTCTCGCACCGCGTGTTCGGCGAATACCTGCGCAATTTCGAAGCCGGCCGCGGCATCCCGTTGAAGGCGAAGATCGTCGCGACGGTGATGTTGTGGGGCTCGCTGCTAATGGCGATGCGGCGCTTCGACGGCATTGCCATCCCTGCCCTGCTGGCCCTGACCGGCGCCTGCGTCAGCCTCTACCTGTGGCGCTTCCTGCCGACCCTGCGCCTCGACCGTCCCGCGAAAAATTGAATCCTGGCTCGAGCGCTGCACTGCCGCCTATTTTGTACTATCATTAGTTACATGAGACGCGACAGCAAACTATCCTCGGTCCTCCACGTGCTCCTGCACCTGGCCCACAGCGACCGCCCCATGACCTCGGAAGAGATGGCCCGCTTCCTCGACACCAACCCGGTGCTGGTGCGGCGCGTGCTGGCCGGCCTGCGCGAGCGCGGCTACATCAGCTCGAACCGCGGCCACGGCGGCGGCTGGAGCCTGACTTGCGACCTGGCCAAGGTGACGCTGCGCGACATCTACGACGCCGTCGGCGCCCCGCCCTTCTTCGCAATGGGCAACCGCAGCGAAAAAACCAGTTGCCTGGTCGAACAGGTCGTCAACGCCGCATTGGGCAGCGCCTTCGACGAGGCCGAAGCCCTCCTGATCCGCCAGCTCGGCCACGTCACCCTGGCCGACCTGTCGGGCGACTTCAACCGGCGCTTCGATGAATACAAGCGCACCCATCCCCACGGGAGGTTCCACCATGAGCACGACCCAGTTTGATGCCATCGTCATCGGCGGCAGCTACGCCGGCCTGTCCGCCGCCCTGCAACTGGCTAGAGCGCGGCGCCAGGTGCTGGTGGTCGACGCGGGCCAGCGCCGCAACCGCTTCGCCGGCGAATCGCACGGCTTCCTCGGCCGCGACGGCCAGATGGCGGCCGCCATTGCGCAAGCCGGCCGCGCGGATGTGGCCGCCTATCCCAACGTCCAGTGGATTGATGGCAGCGCCCTCGAGGCGCGCGCCGAGGGCGAGGGCTTTGTCGTCGAGCTCGACGGCGCCGCGCCGGTGCAGGGCCGCCGCCTGGTACTGGCCACCGGCGTGCGCGACGAACTGCCGCCGGTCGAGGGCCTTGCCGAGCGCTGGGGCCGCAGCGTCTTCCACTGCCCCTACTGCCACGGCTACGAACTGCAGCAGGGTGCGATCGGCATCATCGCCAGCGGCGAGATGGCCTTCCACCAGGCGATGCTGCTGCCCGACTGGGGCAAGGTGATGCTGTTTACGGACGGCCGCTACACCCCGGACGAGGAGCAGCGCGCCGCCATGGAGAAACGCGGTGTCATCGCGATCGACGACACGCCCATCCTGCGCATCGAGGATGCCGCCACGGTCGTGCTGGCGGACGGCCGCCGCCGGCCGCATGCGGGCCTGTTCACCTACGGCCGCATCCACATGAGCAGCCCCATTGCCGAGCGCCTCGGCTGCGCCTTCGACGACGGCCCGCTCGGCCCCTTCATCCGCACCGACATGGGCAAGCAGACCACCGTGCCGGGCGTGTTCGCAGGCGGCGATGCGACGCGTGCGGCCGGCAACGTCGCCATCGCCGTGGCCGACGGTGCGATGGCCGGCCTCGGCGCCCACCGCTCGCTGGTGTTCGGCTGAACGGCGGCGCTGCGCGCAATTGCGGATAATGGGGCCATGGAAATCCAGTTTCTCGGAACCTCATCCGGCACGCCGACCAGGTCGCGCAACATGACCGCCATCGCGATCCGCACGCGCGGCGCCAAACATTGGTCGCTGGTCGATTGCGCGGAAGGCACGCAATACCGGCTGCTGCGCACCAGCCTGTCGCCGATGAGCCTGCGCGCGATCTTCATCACCCACCTGCATGGCGACCACTGCTACGGCCTGCCCGGCCTGCTCGCCAGCGCGGGCATGCTCAATCGCAGCGCGCCGATGGCCATCGTCGGCCCGCCGCCGCTGCGCGGGATGATCGAGTGCATCATGGAAGCGACCCAGCTGTCGCTACCCTACCCCATCGAATGGATCACGACCGAGGAACTGGGGCACACGGACATCCTGCCCGACCTGCGGGTGCGCGCAACACGGCTGTCGCACCGGATCGAATCGCATGCTTTCAGCTTCACCGAGGCGGCGGTCGAACGCAAACTCGATATCGACAAACTGAAAGCCGGCGGTATTCCGTCGGGGCCGGCATGGGGCGAGATCCAGCAGGGGCGCAACGTCGTGCTGGACGATGGCCGCGCCGTGGTGGCCGAGGAGTTCCTGCTGCCGCCGCGCAGGTCGCGCAAGGTGATCATTGCGGGCGACAACGATACGCCTGAGCTGCTGGCCTTTGACGCCGCGACCGCCGACCTGCTGGTGCATGAGGCCACCTATACCGAAGCGATCCTGCACAAGGTGGGACCGGGGCCGCAGCACAGCTCGGCCGCGATGGTGGCGCGCGTGGCGGAGCGCGTCAAAGTGCCAAACCTCATCCTGACCCACTTCAGCCCGCGCTACCAAGATCGGGAGGGTGCGCTGACGCTGGACGACATCGAGCGCGAGGCACGCGCGCATTACTCTGGCCAGTTGGCCCTGGCGCGTGACCTGGCGAGTTACGAGCTCAGGAAGGACGGCAGCCTGCATCTGCTGCCCTGAGCCCGGGCTACAATCCTCGCATGCCCAAAAAGAACCCCATTTTCCCCGGACCGCAAACCGCCCGCGGCGCCGTGCTCGCCGTGTTGCTGTCGAACGAAGACCAGACTGGCGCCGAACCGATGCGCGGCCGCATCACCCTCGCCGCCATCGTCCGCGCACTCAAGCGCAAGTACCACTGGCCGATCGAGACCGAGAGCTTTCCATCCAATAGCGTGGATGGGCGCGCCACCTGGGCGACGGTCTACAGCCTGCCGCCGGACGTCATCACCAAGGCGCTGAATGCCGGCGGACGGGATTGGCTGAAGAGCCGGAAAGCGGGCAGCGGACAACAAGGCGCCGTCGCACATCGCTGAGCCGGCTCACTGGATCAGCTTCAGCTGCCCGAACTCTTCCACTGCAAAATCCACGAAGGCGCGCACCCGCGACGCCATGTGCCGCGCGCTCGGGAAGACCAGCTGTACCGGCATCGGGTCCGGCTCATACGCGCAAAGGATCGGCACCAAGGTCCCGGCCAGCACATCGGGCGCCGCCTGATAGGACAGGGCACGCACGATGCCGAAGCCTTCGCGTGCCGCGTTCAGCACGCCTTCGACATCGTTCACCTGCAGGCGCGGGGTGAAGCGGACGATCTGTTCGCGCCCCTCGGCCTGGTAACGCCATTCAGCCAGTCCACGCACGGCAGTCCCCAGGATAAGCTGGTGCTGCGCCAAGTCCTCGGGCCTCGCTGGTTCTCCATGGCGCTGGAGGTAGACGGGGCTGGCCACCGTCATGCGCCGCACCATGCCCAGCTTGCGTGCAACGAAACCGGAGTTGTCGAGCACGCCGATGCGCAAGGCCAGATCGATGCCGTTGTCGATCAGGTCCATGTTGCGGTCATTAAGGATGAGCTCGACCTGGATGTCGGGATAGCGCATCAAGAACTTGGTGACGACGGGCGCCATGTGCCGACGTCCGAAGACGGTCGGCGCCGTCAAGCGCAGCATGCCGCGCGGTGAAGCGCCATGGTTTTCGCGGATCGCCGTGTCGTAGTCGGCCAGCAGGCGGCGCGCCAGCTCGGCCAGGCGATGCCCCTCGCTAGTTGCCGTCAGACGGCGCGTACTACGCTCGAACAGCCGCACGCCGGCACGCTTCTCGAGCGTCGCCAGGAGTCGCGTGACGGCGGAAGGCGAGCGGTGCAGCTTTTGCGCCGCCGCGGCCATGCTGCCGGCGTCGAGAATGGCCAGGAAAACCTGCAGTTCATCGAGACGGTCCATCGTTATTGCGCCAAGTGAAAGACTGAATTGCGATTATGCCCCATTCCGCAATACCGGTCTGGTGACTAGGATAAAGCTCCGATCAATCACTTCCTGGCAGACATGAACCCACCTTCCCTTACCGTCTATGGTGTGGCGCTTTCCGGTCATACCCATCGCGTGGAGTTGTTCCTTCATCTGTTGCAACTGCCCTTCCGCCGTATCGACGCCCCCGCCTCGGTACGCCAGAGCCCCGAATTCCGCCGGATCAATCCGCTGGGCCAGATTCCTGTCCTGCAGGACGGCGATCTCGTGCTTGCCGACAGCAACGCCATCCTCGTCTACCTGGCCAAGCGCTACGCCCCGGACAGCGGATGGCTACCGGACGGTGCTGTCGAAGCGGCGCAGGTACAGCGCTGGCTGTCGCTGGCGGCCGGCGAGATCGCCTTCGGCCCGGCCAGCGCGCGGATATCGGCGCGCTGGGGTTCCACCGGGATGCCGCCGGAGCTCATGCGCTCGCTGGCGGAACGCGTGCTGGCCTTTATGGAAGACAGCCTCGCGCAGCAGGACTTCCTGGCCGCCGCAAGGCCGACCTTGGCGGACATCGCCTGCTATGCCTACATCGCCCATGCGCCGGAGGGCGGCATCGCGCTGGATCCCTACCCCCAGGTCGGCCACTGGATCGCGCGCATCCAGGCCCTGCCGCATTTCGTCCCGATGCCGGAGGATTGAGCAGTGAACGACCACCGCATTCCCGAGCCCTTCCACGCCGGCGAACTGCGTGCCCAGCAACTGGCAGGCGGTGGGCCGGCGGGTGCGCCGATCCGCAGCCAGATGCCGGAGCAGCACCGCCAGTTCTTTCCCCTGCTGCCCTTCGTCTGCGTGGCAGTGGCCGATGCGAGCGGATGGCCGATCGCAACGCTGCTGCATGGGGAACCTGGTTTCGTATCTTCTCCCGAGCCCGGTCAGCTCCACATTGCCGCCCTGCCTGACCGGGACGATCCGGCTGCGGAGTATCTCGGCAGCCCGGGTGCCGGTGTTGGCATCCTCGGCATCGACCTGGGCACGCGCCGGCGCAACAGGGAGAACGGCAGGATCGCGCATGCGGATGGCGGTGGCCTGCTGGTGGATGTGCATCAGTCCTTTGGCAACTGTCCGAAATACATCCACGTACGCCAGCTCAGCCGCGTGGACCGGCGGCCGGGCCAGGTCGAGTGCTTCGGTGCCGACCTGCCCGAAGAGGCGGTGAAACTGATTGCTACCTGCGAGACCATGTTCGTGGCCACGTCCAGTGGGCCCTCCCCAGAACATCAGGTAGCTGGTCTCGACATCTCTCATCGCGGGGGCGAGGCTGGCTTCCTGCGGCTGGACGGCAGGGTGCTGACCGTGCCCGATTATCCGGGGAACCGCTACTTCAACACCCTGGGTAATCTGCTGCTGGAACCCCGTGCGGCTTTGGTTATGGTGGATTTCGACAGCGGCGATGTCCTGCAATTGCAGGGGCGGGCCGAGGTGAGATGGCAGCTCGCTCGATCGGCGGAGGATATGCGGGCGGAGCGGGAATGGGCTTTCGTCGTCGAACGTGGATGGCTCAGGCGCGCGGCGTTTCCGTTGAAGCAGCGCTGAGGCGGGTCTTTGCGCGGTGGCCGGCACCGGTCTCCTGCATTGAGGTTCGCCCTGGCTGGCCGGGCAGTGAAATGCGTGCTGCTCAGTGCAGCACGAAATTGGTAGGCCACCCGTGAGTCGAACACGGCATCATCGGATTATGAGTCAGCTGATAAAATCAAACAATTTTCTCGCAAATCGTTCCACAAATCTCGCACCTTCCCCTTTTTTCTTTGGCTTCGACAGCTTTTTTAACGTTTTTGCGGACTGCACTTCACCCAAGTTAGCGCCTAATACGCGAGTCCTCGCTTGCCTGCAGCCAACGCCGGTCGTACACTCAGCATCGCTCGTCTAGTATCTGGCAAATAGGGCTTCAAACAAGCTAAAAATCAGCAAGGATACATGTCAAGCGTGATGCCGCAACAATTGAGGTGTACTGTCAATAACGGACACGCATGTCTTAAGCCGCCTGCGGCTGTTCGCTGAAGGATTCGGCGAACAACGCTGGCGGAACAAAGCCGATGCGGGAATGGCGCCGCTGTCG